>JAUUYD010000167.1 GCA_030590585.1 Spirochaeta sp. | reverse complement strand
TTTTGAGTTTCAGATCGCAGGGGGTCTGGCCCAGCCCGGCGTCGACGACGGCTTTTATATCGGTGGAGGTTCTCATTCCGATATCATATCTTATTCCCAAGCGAAATGAGAGGAGTGAACTTGTTCATTCCCGAATAAGCGCAGGGAAAGCAAGGTTCAATACCCCGCGGCTTGCCGCGGAACGGGAGCCGCATGAGCGGCTCCGGGTCCAGGGCTTGCCCTGGGGTATTATACCTTTCATTCATCAGGAAGCTGAGGTAAGTTTTTCAGATTATTGATATACCGTTTGTGATTATAGTTTTCTTTATTCTTAACCACTCTGAACATTTCGTCTATCAACACACAGCTCATATATCGAATCGCATTTTCTCTGGATTCTCCGTCTCTCATAAGCCTTTTTAGAGTTCTCTTTGCTTCAGGGGGATCATTATCGGAAAGCTGTTTTTCTATGGCCTCGATGATTGCTTCTCTAAGGATTTGCCCGCCTTCTGTTTCCGCTTTATTCTTCATGACGCCTCCATGTATACATAATACACCCTGCTCCCCCATTGACTTCTGGTAATACTTTGTAATAACATCGGTAATACCTTGTATTACCAGGAGGCAGGAAGGTGAGTACAGGCCTGAAAAAAGCTGAGATTATTACATTTAAAGTGGACGAAACACTCTCCGAGGCCATGTCCGGCATACAGAACCGTTCGGATTTTATCCGCAGCGCCATTCTCTCGGCCCTTGGGAATGTCTGCCCTGTCTGCAACGGCACAGGTACATTGAGTGCCTCACAGAGGCAGCACTGGAATGACTTTACTCAGCATCACCACATGAATACCTGTAACGACTGCATGGAACCTTACCTGGTCTGTGAACACGAATGAAATTCCTTAGAATCACCACGGCCCTTGTATTAGCGGTGCTTGCTTCAACGTCACTTACTGCTGCGGGATCCAAAGAGGCTGTAACTGCAGGTTCTCAAGCTGATCCGATTAAAATCGTCGCTACAACCAGTTTTATCGGCGATGTCCTAATGAATGTTGCCGGCACAGCTGCTGAAATTACTATTCTTATGCCTCCGGGGCAGAATCCGCATTCATGGGAACCGAGTCCCAGGACCATTGCGGCCATTGAGGATGCCGATCTTATTTTCATTAATGGTTTGGGGCTTGAAGAATCACTGATTAAGATACTTGATGGTATGAAAACTGCTCCGGTAATTCCTGTCTCATCAGGAATAGACGTGACAGGCGGTAATGAAGGGGGCGAGCATCACCATGATACCGTCAATCCTCATGTCTGGTTTTCACCTCTGAATGTCATCAAGTGGGTTGATAACATTGCCACCGCTTTATCCACAGCAGATCCTGCAAATCAAAATAGATACAAAGAGGCCGCTGAAGCTTATATCATAGAATTACAGGAACTCGATTCCGAAATCCGAAATACACTGAAGGTTCTGGATCCTGAAGAGAAAAAGCTGGTAATGGACCATGCATCCTTCGAATACTATGCCCGGGAATACGGTTTTGAGATTTCCGGGAATCTGATTCCAACCATGAACGATCAGGCAGAACCCTCGGCCCGGGATATTGCGGCTCTTGCCGAACTGGTAAAGACAGAAAATATAAAAGCCATCTTCGTCGGCGGAACTGCAGGGCGCAGTCTGAAAAACCTGGCCGCATCGGTGGCAGCGGAAGCGGATTGGAAACTTCCTGTAGTGGAGCTGCTTACAGGTTCCCTGGCAGCTGCAGGACAGCGGGGAGACAGTTACACAGATTTCATCCGATACAATACGGAATTGATTGTTGAAGCCTTGAGTCAGGAGTGATGTGATGCTGAAAATATTTCACAGTTTGAATTACGGTGGACAATGCCACCTTCCGGCAAAGGAAGGCCTGGCCGCCCTTCGTCTGAAGAATGTCAGTTACCGTTACTCATCGACACCGGAAGATGTGCTGAGTGATGTTTCCCTCACAGTGAAACCCGGGGAAAGAATTGCTCTTGTAGGACCCAACGGCGCCGGTAAGTCAACATTACTGAAACTTATCCTGGGTATGGAAACTCTCTCCCGGGGGACTATTGACGTATTCGGGCACCCGGCGGCCCATTGTCTTCACAGGGTGGCTGTCGTTCCCCAGCGCAGTACCGTGGACTGGAACTTTCCTGTTACTGTCAGGCAGGTGGTGATGATGGGCCGTTATGTCCATCTGGGTTGGTTCAAACGTCCCGGGGTTATCGATCGTGAAGCGGTGGATGCCGCTCTTGATGCCATGGAAATTGCAAATCTTTCGGACAGACAGGTGGGGGAGCTCTCCGGAGGTCAACAACAAAGAGTAATGCTTGCCAGAACCCTGGCACACGATGCCGACCTGATGCTTCTGGATGAGCCTCTGAATCACGTTGACATCACCACTCAGGAACTGATTTTTCACACCCTTGAACGCCTCACTGCCAAAGGGAAAGCCGTTATCGTCAGCACTCACGATCTTGGGGTTCTGACGGTTCATTTCACCCGGGCTCTCTTCCTGGACAAGCGGATCATTGCCGATGGTCCGCCAAAAGAAGTACTTACTCCCGAAACTATCGCCGAGGCCTACGGCTTCGAATTTCACAAGGATTATCACCCATGGAATTCCTGATTGAACCCCTCAGATACTCATTTATGCTCAGAGGTCTGGGCGGCGGATTACTCACAGCTCTGGCCTGTGCCACTTTAAGCGCCTTCGTCGTCTGGCGGGGCATGTCGTTCATGGGGGATGCACTGGCCCATTCCGTACTCCCGGGTATCGTTGTCGCCTACATTCTGGGTATCAGCCTCTTCTGGGGAGCTCTGGGTGCGGCCGTCCTTGTGGTTATCGGCATCGGATTGATTTCCCGCCGGGGGCAGCTCGGCGAAGATGCGGCTATCGGGGTGGTGTTTGCCGGATTCTTTGCCCTGGGAATTCTGATGCTCAGTAAGGTGGCCACATTCAGCGATTTGAGTCACATCCTTTATGGAAATATCCTTGGGGTATCCAGGGGAGATCTGATAATCATGGCAGTTGTTGTCGCCATCGTATTAGGGGGAACGGCTCTCTCCTACAAAGAGATTCTCACCGCGTCCTTCGACCCGGCTCACGCCTCGGCTATCGGGCTGTCTCCTGAGCTGGTTCGCTACATCATCCTCACCATGCTGGCCCTGACAACTGTGGTGGCAATACAGACCGTAGGTGTCGTTCTGGTTCTGGCTCTTTTGGTGACCCCTGGCGCGGCGGCGTCGCTGGTCTCCCGGCGCCTCGGTCGAATCATAATCCTGTCGCTGATAATGGCGGTAACGGCAACCATCATCGGTTTTTATGCTTCTTACTATGCGGATGTAGCCTCGGGTCCGGCAATTGTTCTTACTCTGACGATGATGTTTGTTCTCTGCGGGCTGTATTCAAAAATAAAAGGGTCAATAAAGAGGTCAGTTCCCATACGATATATTTCATCATGAAGAATCTCGACAGATAAAAACTACAGCACGGCCTCTTTTAATTGACGAGGTTACATTATTTTGTTACCCTTAACTTATGAGCTACCGAGTAGCGCCAACCAGCAAATGTCAAAAGCGATTTAATAAGTGCCCGAAACATGTTCAGGCTGCTTTTGATGGGCTACTGGAAGAATTGGAGGAAAAAGGACCGGTTCTTCCAGAAAGGCCGAACTACTCGAAGCTCGGAAATTATACCCATCACTGTCATCTTTTCTATAGTTGGGTAGCAACCTGGCATTACGATAAGAAAAAAGACAAGTGGTTAATTGAGGTGGAATATGTTGGTAGTAGAGAAGGTGCACCATATTAAGGCAGTAATCGAGGGTATAAATTCCCTCGCCCTTGCTGAGATTATTAAAAAATCCCTACCCTCCGCAATCATTTATGATGAAGTTCCAGATGAAGAACTGACTGAACAGACTACTCGCTCTATGGGGAAAGCTGCCAGGGAACAACTGTTCCCTGGGGAAATGTTGAAGTTCGCTCGACTGGATGCAGGCCTTTCTCAAACAAAACTCGCCGCTCTTACAGGTGTTGGAAACAGGTCGGGCATAGCCTTGATGGAAGCAGGGACACGGCCCATCTCAGATAAGATGGCTGGGAGATTGGCTGGACACCTCATGGTCAGTCCTGAGATTTTAAAAACGTCCTTTTACCCCCGGTTTACTGAAATAACATTGTAGAGGCCTGAGAATATTCCAGAAACGAAGCAAAAAAAAACCAGCTTTGGGGGTGTCATAGATTTGAAGATGAGCTTATCAATATGATCGAAACAAATCCCATTATTACGATAGATGTATTGCCATAATGTTTGTCTTCTACACTAACCAACAATCACCCTGAAATATCTCTTTTTGCCAGCTTTTAACAGAAGTTCATTATCTACCACAAAGGATAAATCTATACTCTTATTTATATCTGCAATTTTAACTTCATTTATGGAGGCACCACCCTGAGTCACAAGTCTTCGGGCTTCTCCTCTGGAGCTGCATAGCGCTGTTCTTGCATATAAATCCATTACATTTATACCAGACTCAAGTTCATCCCTATCCACTGTTATTGATGGAATTGCACTCTTGTCCAAAGAAGCACTCCCCTGGGATGTAAAAGCCGCTTTGGCAGCTTCTTTAGCCTTCCCAGCTTCCTCTTCCCCATGAACAATACTTGTATATTCATAGGCCAGAACTTCTTTTGCCTTATTAATCTCCTGATCTTTTAATTTCTCAAGCTCTGCAATCTCTTTCATAGGAAGAAAGGTAAACAGCTTTAGAAATCTGCCTACATCAGCGTCTGCAACATTCCTCCAGTATTGATAAAACTCATAAGGACTGAACATCTCAGGGTCCAGAAAAACTGCACCCTTCTCTGTTTTTCCCATCTTTTTTCCATCAGATCTGGTTACCAGTGGAAAAGTAAGTCCGTAAACTTCAGCTCCTGCCATTCTTCTTGTAAGTTCTATACCGGCAACAATGTTACCCCATTGATCATCACCGCCCATCTGCATGGTACAGTTGTGATCCCTGTAGAGGGTCAGGAAATCATAAGACTGAAGAAGCTGATAGTTGAACTCAATAAAACTTAAACCTGTTTCCATACGCTTCTTATAGGATTCAAAACTAAGCATTTTATTCACAGAAAAGTGTTTACCAACATCCCGCAGGAACTCAAGGTAGTTTAAAGGACCAAGCCAGTCATAATTATTTACCATAATAGCCTTGCCAATACTGCTATCTTCACCAGAGAAATCAACCACTGTTGACAGCTGTTTCTTAATGCTGTCTGCATTGCTGGCAATCTGCTCCACTGACAGCATCTTCCTCATTTCTGTTTTTCCTGAAGGATCACCAATCATTGATGTACCCCCTCCTACTACAGCAATAGGGTTGTGTCCTGCCTTCTGAAGATGATGCATAGCAAAAAATGGAACCATATGCCCTACATGGAGACTTGATCCTGTAGGGTCTACTCCAACATAAAAGGTTACAGGACCTTCATCCATTTTTTTTGTTAAAGCTTCTAAATTAGTGCATTGTTTAAAAAATCCACGCTCTATTAATGTATCTAATCCTTTTGCCATTATTATACTCTCTTAAACTCTTTGTTTGCTTTTCTAATTCTCGCTGCAAGTTCTGAAATAGGAATTCGTTCCTGTTCCATGGAATCTCTAAACCTTATGGTTACTGTGTTATCTTCTTTGGTATCATAATCTACAGTTACACAATATGGAGTTCCCACCTCATCCATTCGCCTGTATCTACGGCCTATAGCACCTGATTGATCATAGAAAGTAGAAAAATCCTCTCTAAGGCTTTTTTCAATTCCTTCAGCAATCTCTTTTATTCCATCTTTTTTAACAAGTGGCAGTACTGCCACAGTTATTGG
>JAUUYD010000433.1 GCA_030590585.1 Spirochaeta sp. | reverse complement strand
CTTTGCTGAGATATTTTTCGGTTCCGCTGATTCCCTTCATCATATCAGGCAGCCTGTATGTACTTCCCCTGACTGAGCGTACCGGTCCGGCATCGGCCAGGTAGAGGGCAAGATCCAATGAATGAATGCCGATATCGATCAGGGCCCCGCCGCCGGATCTGGATTTGTCGGTGAACCAGCCTCCGGGTTGTCCGTCACGGCGCAGATAGGCCGCCTTCATATAGTAGATATTTCCCAGTTTCCCCGAGCGAACAATATTTAACGCGGCATCTGACTTAAGATCGAACCGGCGGACAAGACCTATCATCAGAACCTTTCCCGATGCTTTCTCCGTTTCAACCATCTCGGCAGCTTCGACAGCGTTCCGAGCCATCGGCTTCTCACAGAACACATGCTTTCCGGCGTTCAGTGCAGCAATGGTAAGATCGGCATGCCCTGCATTCCAGACCGCCACAGAAACCGCATCAATTGCAGGGTCTGCCAGCAGGGCCTCCGAGCTGTCATACACCTTCGGAATCCCGAAACGTAAAGCCACATCCTTCGCCTGGTCCATGGCGATGCTGGTAATTGCCGTTACTTCAACATCCGGAACTGACTGAAATGCCCGGAGGTGATATTCACTGATGCTGCCGGATCCGACGATCCCTACCTTCATGCAAGCTCTCCGAGATTTTCCTGAATCTTTGTTATTGAAGAGTTGATATCCTTCATGTCTTTCTCAGATCCAAGAAGGGCATTCTGGGTTATCCAGACAGTTTCATCACAGGCCTTTTCCGCCGCCGGAAGTTCTATCGCCGAATAATCAACACCGGATGTGATTCTGAGTACTTCATCCGCCCGGAATACCGGCTGCTTCTGTATAGGGGTATAACCCGAATGAGCCGGAATACCCTCGGCTGTGAGGGCCTCAACAAAGCGGTTCTTGGGGACCCCGCCGAAAGCTTCAGCTTTGTAGCGGAACATATAAAGATGATGAGTTATCCTGGTAGCCCTTGGGTCTCTTGCAAAAGGTTCAATCCCTTCAATCTTCCCGAGAAGGCCGTTCAGTAAGCTGACATTCTTCTCTCTTGTATCGATTTGACTATCCAGGCGTTTCAGCTGAGCCCGGAGTATAGCCGCCTGCCAATCCGTCATGCGGAAATTACTTGAAAGATTATAATGCTCGTACCATAGACCGTCTTTTTTTCGGCCGACATGGTGGATGGACCAGACTTTGTCGGCTAATTCTTCATCATTGGTAACGATGGCGCCGCCCTCACCGGCGCTCATATTCTTGGACAACTGAAAGCTGAAGGAACCAGCCGTTCCAAGACTTCCCACCTTCCGTCCCTTCCATTCGGACCCATGGGCCTGAGCCGCATCCTCAATCAAGGCGAGTTTGTTTTTTTCAGCCAATGCCGTAAAAGCATCCATATCCGCAGGAACTCCTGCAATATGGACAGGAATAATTGCCTTTGTCCGGGGTGTAACAGCTTCCTCGGCCTTCTTCGGATCCATATTATTGCTGAGGGGATCAATGTCGGCAAAAACCGGTGTGGCCCCGACCATCAGAACCGCCGTTGCCGTGGCAATGAATGTGTAGGGCGGAATAATCACCTCGTCTCCATGTCCGATTCCAAGAGCCCGAAGGATAATCTCCAACGACACCGTACCGCTGCTGACGGTCTGCACCCTGACGGCTCCGAGATACTCGGCAAAATCTTTTTCAAAACCCCGTGCCTGAGGACCGAGAGTCCCCCATTGCCGGCTTTCCAGAACATCCAGGAGAGCTTGTTTTTCACTGTCATCGTACTGGGGCCAGACCGGGTAGGAAGCGGTTCGCAGCGCTGTACCGCCGTTAATTGCCAATTTTGCCATGTGTATAACCTCACTCGTCATAGAGCCATAAAACAATTATTTTATTTACCGAGGTAATTTTAAGTGAGACAGCTTGGTTATGTCAATATATAATATATCTATTGGAAAATATATGTCCTATTCCGCTCAATGCTGCAGGTTAACAGCTCGGGTATTCTTAAACTGACCGGGGATTGCCGGCCTGAAACACCCGGGCAATAATTTCATTATTACTCAGGGCTGTGGACGACTCAATTCCATGCACATTTTTGAGATAAAGTGCTCCGCACATTACTTCCAGACGGGGATGCTGCCGGGGATTATCGATTTCCATGGCACCGTATATGGTATCTCCGGCCGGGCGGGCTTTATCCCGGATAATCCTGAAAATCTCCTTGAAGGGTGTTGTAATTTCCGGATCCGCCGGATTAACAGCACCGCAGTATAATCCTCCCGCCTCACCCTCTCCCGGATGTCTCCAGATATCCCCATCCTCACGATACTCTTCACCGCCGTGAAGACGGTCAAAAGCAGGAACCCGGGCCTTGATATGAAAGTAATTTCCGATCAGATGGGCGTATTCACTCAGAACAGTAAGATGCCCCTCCCCCATTCCATCACTCTGGGCGGTATCCACCCCCCAGCGGAGACCGGGATAATCGGCCCCGGCCATAGCGGACAGGTAAGTTCGTACCTGCACCTCCGTCTCCCCGCTGGAATCGTAGTGGTTGTGAAAACAAAGCTGAAATCCCGGGCGCTGAGAAACCGCGTATTCTGCAAGCTTCAAATAGGTATCCACAATACCGCGGATATCATCCTCACTGTCAGACTCCGCTTCCGCCGGATGCAACATGGCGTAACTCATATCAGGAAAATATTCCATCAGGAAACTCAAACTTCCTTTTTGGGACTCCAGATATGCGGCATTGTCAAACCCCAGTCCCACGTTTCCAAGATAAGTACCCACAACAGAGGTTTCCCCAGGAAGTCCTGAGACTGCCGCCTTGATGCTTTTCTCATCACAAGCGCCATTCATCAAATCCTCAGGATCAAGAACCCCTTGGGGAACCTCAATTTTCGTAATCCCTGAAGCAAGAAAATTCTCCGCCGCTTCCCTCACCCTCTCCGGGGTGAAATGAAATAACCGTTTCGTCGTATAATTCGTGCTGGTGATAATCTGCCCGATAAGTTCGATTTTATTCATGATATATCCTAAAGGTTCTTTCGAAAGTGTTTCTCTCGTGTATTTGGGAATAAGTCCAAAAACACTCGATTTTTGAAATTACCTCTTCTAATATATAACAGAATTCGCCACCGGATGCAGGAAAAGGAAAGTCATGAAAAACAGAAAAATCGGCCTGATAGTCGCCCTGGAAGAATTACTGAAAACCAGCGGAACCTATACCTCTTCATTCGATCTGAATCTCTGTGAGATAAAATGCTGGCGGCCGGAAAACTACAG
>JAUUYD010000306.1 GCA_030590585.1 Spirochaeta sp. | reverse complement strand
GTCGGTTCCAGGCATGGAATCATGGCAAAGTCGGCAAAGTAGCGGCTGTCCTGCTCGTTCTGACTGGAGTGCATTCCCGGATCATCAGCAACAGCAAGAACCACACCGCCCTTGATGTCTAAAAGAGCCGCATTCATGAAAGGATCGGCGGCCACATTGAGGCCGACATGTTTCATGGTTATCAGAACCCGCTTGCCGCAGAATGACGCACCCAGCGCTTCTTCGAATGCAGTCTTCTCATTGCTGCTCCAACGGGCCAGATGATCACCTTCAGCACCGGTTTTGGCTGTGTTGAGCAAGAATTCCATTATTTCGGTGGATGGGGTTCCCGGATAGCCATATGCGGAACTCAAGCCCGCATGCATGGCCCCGAGAGCAACAGCCTCATCTCCCAGCAGTGCACGTTCACTCACTATCTATATCTCCTTAAAGGCATAATTAGCTTGGTAATTCAGCCTATCTTACAGTGATACTACAGATAGTGGGAGACCGGTTTCCGTAATTTAATTGAATTTGGAGTACGATATGACCCTGGGAGCTTCAACCTAATCATTTTTACCCCGGCAGCGGCTCGAATATAAGCTAAGGGTATATACCTCTTTCCTTGTAAACTTTATCAAGGTATTCCAAGGCCACGATATAGGCAGCAGTCCGTCGATCCGTTTCGTAGAAGAACCTCTTTTCCTCCACCCTCTCATATGAGCTGATGATTTTTTTCTTCAACTTGGTATCAACTTCTTCAAGCTCCCAGGATTCGCTGCGCTTGTTCTGCAGCCACTCAAAGTAACTGACAACAACGCCCCCGGAATTGCACAGAATATCCGGAATTATTTCGATTCCCCGGGATTCAAGGATTCGATCGCCCTCGGGATCCGTCGGACCATTTGCCGCCTCCGCGACCATGCGCACGTTGAGCATTGGGGCGGTTTCAGCGCTAATCTGATTTTCGATAGCGGCTGGTATAAAGACATCGGCGTCCAAGCTCAGGAAATCCTCGTGTGACAGTGCCGCAGCATTTGTAAAATCCTGAATATTTCCTGTGAGTAAGATATGCTTTTCAAGTTCCAGAGGATCGATACCATCTTCTGAATAAATGGCTCCTCCGATATCCTCCACCCCTATAAGGACAGCACCCTCTTCACATAACAGCTTTGCCGTCCAGGATCCGACATTACCGAATCCCTGTACGAAAAAGCGGAGATTTGATATATCAATATTTCTATCATCAGCCCACTTCATTATCGTTAAAACAACCCCCTGACCGGTTGCTTTGTTACGTCCGAGACTACCGCCGGATTCAACGGGTTTGCCTGTTACAACATGCATGGACCGGTGCCGCTCTGAAGGAGGCACTGTGGTTAGGTAAGTATCCAGAATCCAGGCCATAATCTGAGCATTCGTATTCATATCAGGAGCCGGAATATCATACTCGGGGCCGATGTTGGGCCCAAGGGAGAATGTGAACCGTCTGGTAATACGTTCCAGCTCGGATTGGGAGAAATCTGAGGGGTTAATTTGTATGCCGCCTTTGGCTCCGCCGAATGGAATCCTGTTGATGGCTCCCTTCCAGGTCATCCAGCTGGCCAGGGCACGAACTTCATCGATATTCACCTGATGATGATATCGGAGTCCTCCTTTGTACGGCCCCAGGATATTGTTGTGCTGTACACGATATCCGGTGAATATCCTGATGTGTCCATCATCCATTTTCACAGGAAAATGGACAATAATTTCGTTATTAGCCGAGGAGAGAATTTTTGAAATATCCGGATCCAACTTCATGATTCGAACTGCTTTATCGAATTGCTCACTGACATTCTGATGTAAAGACGCGGGTTTCTTCTTTTCCAGTGTTCCAGTTGTCATACCGTTATCTGTATTCTTCGCAATGCCAGATTCCCGATACCGAATCGGCAAACATACAGGTGTTCCGATAATCACAATTGGCGCATAAGCCTTTTAATTCTCCCTCATTTCGTTCAATTCGATGCTCCGGAAGAATCTCAATTTTCCTTGAGATGGCCATTTTTGACTCGAATTCATCACAAGTAATAATGGAGCCGCTGCTTCGTCCCTGATACACGCAATGCCCTGTATGGATACAGCTTGTACATATCGACTTATCATCAATAACAGTATCTGGAACAACTTCGTTTTCGAATACTTCATTTTCGATGACAATTTCTCTTTCCAGCAAGCCTTTCATTTTCAAACCTCCATGATTGAATCTCACTCAAATGAAAAGCAGGAATCATGCCAAAAGCATTCGGATTTCCAGGAGGGTATCAGGAAGTAAGTAAACCTTTTGTGTATAAATAATTATCAATCATCTCGGGTTGCGGAGATCAATTGGATATACCGGGAAGAAATGTACCACCGGGTAATTTTGTACCGTTTTTCGGTACTAATCTTGCGGTATCATTCGCTGCATTTTATCCCGAAGGGTTTTCCTGTCGATTCCCAGAATCTTTGCGGCCCGGGTTTTGTTGTCCCCGGTATGCCTCAGAATGAGGAGGATGTGTTCATTCTCAATTTCTTCCAGCGACTTTAATTCTCCAGTCCCATACCTGGCTGAGAAGTGCATGTTTTCAGGAAGATCAGCAACGTCGACAACCGAACCCCGGGACAGGATGACCAGACGCTGCATGAGGTTTTCCAATTCCCGGACATTGCCGGGCCAATCGTATTGGCACAGAGCACGATCCGCTCTATCAGAGAGAGATACCGGGTCTTTCCCGAAAGATTCGGAAAATTTCTCAAGGAATAATCTTGTGAGAATTATGATATCTTCTTTTCGCGATCGGAGAGGGGGGACATTGATGGATATAACATTGAGACGATAGTACAGATCTTCCCTGAAGAGCTTTGTTTCAATAAGCTTTTCAAGATTCTTATTTGTCGCGGAGATGATACGGACATCGACTGGAATGCTCTTGGAGGAACCGAGCATACGGATTTCTTTTTCCTGAAGCACCCGCAGGAGCTTCACCTGCATCGTAAGACTCGTCTCGCTGATTTCGTCCAGGAAAATAGTACCGTTATCAGCGGTTTGAAAGAACCCTGCACGGGATTTCTCCGCACCTGTGAATGCACCCTTTACATAACCGAACAGCTCACTTTCAAGAAGATTTTCAGGAATGGCACCGCAGTTTATCGTCACAAAAGGTTCGGCAACTCTGGGACTGCTGTAGTGAATAGCCCGGGCGATCAACTCCTTACCGGTACCGCTTTCCCCTGTTATCAGCACTGTTGCAGGAGTTGGGGCAACCTGGCGTATCATATCATATACCTTGTGCATTCCCGGGGATTGACCATAAAGACCATGAAACGCGTCGGAATATGAACCTGTCTGATTCAAGGACCGTCGTTTCTCAAGTTTAAAAAGAGCCCGTTCCACCGCCGCGTATAATTCATCTTCGGTAAATGGCTTGGCCAGGTATTCCTCCGCGCCAAGTTTCACAGCTTCCACCGCACCGGCAACAGTGGCATATCCAGTG
Source organism: Spirochaeta sp. (assembly GCA_030590585.1). The sequence goes on along the minus strand of JAUUYD010000306.1, from coordinate 795 downwards.
ACTACCATCACCTCGATATCTGAAAAGTTCTCCTTGATATGCTGGACCACCTCAAGACCACCCACTTCAGGCATTTTCAAATCAGTTATTACCAGATCAATACTGTTGTTCTCCAACAATGATAAGCCGTCATTTGCATTTACCGCCGTTATCACTTTGTACCCTCTGGTTACAAGATTTCGCTCGATAATTTCCAGAGTGTCGGGGGAATCGTCAATAACGAGTATCACCCTATTTTCATTATTATCATTCATTTGAATCCTGCCTCGGGAGATAAACGGTAAAACGGGTATATTCCCCGACACTGCTTTGGACATCGATACTCCCCCTGTATGCCCGAATGATTCCATGTACTACAACCAGGCCCAAACCTGTTCCTTCTCCCAGTCCTTTAGTCGTAAAAAAAGGCAGAAAGATGCTGTCCCGGATTTCTTCAGGTATACCTGAGCCATTATCTTCAACGGAGAAAAATACCATATCATCTTTTATACCGCTTCGAATCGTGATATCACCCCCGGAAGGCAGCACCTGTATGGAATTCACAAGCAGATTGATAACAACCTGATTGATTTGTCCCGAGTCTGCTGTGATGTCAGGAAGATCGGGATCAAGGTTGGTCAGCACATTGATACTATTCCGACGGCAACGATTCTCAAAAAACTGGATACCTTCGGAGATGATGGAGTTGAGGTTGATCTTTGTTTCTCCCGGTTGAATTTTTCCGGCAAACATCAGGAGTTTTTTAACCGTATCCCTGGCATACATTGAGGCTCGAATTATTTTATCAAGATCCCT
>JAUUYD010000124.1 GCA_030590585.1 Spirochaeta sp. | reverse complement strand
ATTTACGTACCGTTATCAACAGCCGGGAACACAATAATGCCAACGTACTGACTCTGGGCGGCCCGCTTCACGATGCGGGAGAACTCTGTGAAATGGTAAAAACCTGGCTGCAGACCCGATTCCCCGGCGGACGGCATCTGGTAAGAGTGAACAAGATTATGGCCCTTGAGAGGGGAGGAAGTTTCTAAATGGATCAGAATGAACTTATAGCAAAAATCGCAGAAGAAGTGATGAAGAGGCTGCAGTCCGGCGCAGGTACAGTTGCAGTCCCATCCCTGCCCGACGATACTATCTCCCATGCTGAAATGGCACGTTTCATCGACCATACTTTATTGAAACCGGAATCAAACAGTGAGCAGTTTGATCTGATAGTCAAGGAATGCCTTCAGTACAATTTCAAATCCATCTGTATTAATTCGAGCTGGGTGGGGTATGTTGCCAGGCCGCTTCAAGGCTCGGATACCGAAGTCTGCTCAGTCGTTGGTTTTCCTCTGGGTGCCATGACCTCCCGGAGCAAGGCTTTTGAGGCCCGGGAAGCCGTGGCCGACGGGGCTGGTGAAATCGATATGGTTATCAACATCGGAGCCCTGCGTTCCGGGAATTACGATCTTGTTGAAGAGGATATTCGTGCAGTTCGTCGCGCCACCAGAGCCGGTACGATACTGAAGGTAATACTGGAAACCTGTATGCTCTCCCAGGAGGAGAAGGTGATTGCCTGTGAGCTGTCGAAAAAGGCCGGTGCCGATTTTGTGAAAACCAGCACGGGTTTCAGCAGCGGGGGTGCTACCGTTGAGGATATCAGGCTAATGAGACGAATCGTTGGTCCTGATATGGGTGTTAAGGCTTCGGGAGGTATCCGAACATGGGGTACGGCGGCAGAGCTGATTCATGCCGGTGCAAGCCGTCTTGGCATCGGCTCCAGTATCAAAGTTATGACCGGCGGGGTTGCCGAAGGTAATTACTAAAAACGCCCTGGGGGATTGCCTCCGGGCCATGATAATCCTAGTCTTTCACTATGACATCATTATACTCGCGGCTTGCCGATCAATGGGATAAGCTTTTTCCGCCGGATGCTCAGCGCATTTCCTTTCTCTCTGGATTATTTGAAAAACTGATCTCCGGCGCCCGAATTATTGAGGTGGGCTGCGGCAGCGGGGCTACTGCCATCAGCCTTGCATCCCTTGGACATACCGTTGCGGCCTCGGATCGGGATAACGATATGATTCAGGTTGCCGAAAAAGCGGCCGGGGAAAGCTCCTCCTCTGCTTATTATCCTGAATCGGGGCAAGTGCGGTTTTCTGTTGACGATATGATATCAGCCCTTGAAAAAGCTCCGGCCCATTCAGCTCATGCAGTTCTCTGCCTGGGCAATACCCTGCCCCATCTCACCCGAAATGGAGAGTTGGATAAATTCTTTCAGCTTGCCGGTGCTGCTCTAAGCTCCGGCGGAGTCCTCGTAATTCAAATGCTCAACTATCCCCGAATTGTTGCTTCAGGGGGAGTTCAACTACCGGATCTTGAAGGTGATGGACTGACTTTCCGGCGAAAGCAGAGCTTTGACAGCAGTACGGGTTTTGTTGTTTTCGATACCGAGGTGGAATCAGGCGGCCTGAAGGAACAACGCAGTCACAATTTGAATCCCCTGGACATCGAAAATCTGCAGGGTCCTGCTGTGGATGCCGGATTTGAGAATCATGAGGTTTTTCGGGATTGGCAAGGAACTGAATTCACTGCAGATGCGTCGTGGCTGGTTTCCACTTACAGGTATATCGGTGAGAGCTTATGAAGCACTTTGATTTTGTTATCGCAGGAGCCGGCAGTTCCGGGAGAACCGCTGCTGAGACTCTTGTAAGCGAAGCTCCGAGGAAATCGATACTTCTCATTGATGCGGAAGACCGACTGCCGTACAAGCGAACCAGTGTGAGTAAGAATGTCCTGTCCGGGTACGAACCGGATGCCTTCGCCGTTCACAAAGCCGAGTGGTATCTGGAAAACGGAGTAGAGCTGCTAAAGGGTAATGAGCTGCTGCGTGTGGATGCTGATGCCCGCACCATCAGCCTTGTGTCGGATACTTTTTCCTATTCTGCCCTGCTTTTGGCAACTGGTGCCCGTCCCTGTCTGCCTTTTACCAATTTACCCCCGGGGAAATGGTCTGCATTATGGACTGTACGAGACGGGCTGATTCTTCATGAAAAACTTCAAGGGCTGAAGAAAATTGCCGTTCTGGGCACTGGTGTACTCGGGGTGGAAGCTGCCTGGCAAGTCTCACAGGCCGGTATTCAAACGCTAATGGTAGGACGGGATAAATGGCCTATGATTAAAACTCTGGACAGACAGAGCTCCGAGTCTCTGGAGCATGCTGTCCGGGATGCCTCTGTCTCCTTGTTACTGGAAAGAGAAATCCTGACTCTTACAGACCACCCTGAGAGCGGAGGTCTTCTTATAAAAACGGATAATGAGACCATCTCAGCCGATTACGCGGTTCTTGCTGTAGGTGGAGAGCCTGAGGTTTCCCTGGCCCGCTCTTCGGGTATAAATGCTGCCAGGGGTATACTTGTGGATTCCGGTTTGAAAACCTCTGCCCCCGATGTCTGGGCGGCAGGTGATTGTGCCGAACATCCTGATGGATTGATAACAGGACTGTGGCATTCGGCTGAGTATCAAGGTCGACAGGCGGCTCTCGGCATGCTCGGCCGGCCGGTAAGATATGAAAATCCGCCGTATCGACTGAAATGCGAGGTTTTCGGCGGGTACTGGTTTTCCGCGGGTCCGGTGAATGCTCCGGATGGCAGTAACGGGCTTGAACCGGCTGAATCCCTGGACTCTGGCGGCATACTGTGGAGGCCGCGATTTCGAAATGGGAAGCTGGCCGCCCTGGCCGCTGCCGCTCCATCAGGTATGGATAAAGTCACTGCCCGAACAGCACAGAAACTTTTATTGGATGGAGTTTCCAGGGAGGAGGCTTTATCAGTGTTATCGGGAAAGAGCCTGTGAACAGGTTTGACCGAATCCCGGCTCTCGGCTAAGGTGAAACCATGAAACGAGTACTGTTGTTGTTATTTATTCTGATTATTCCCGCCTTTCTCTTTGCTCAGGAAAGTGATGTCTTTCGTCTCGGTCTCAAAGCCGGTCCGAATTTCGCCTTCGGCAGCGGTACCTCCACGAACCCGGACATATACGGCACCAATCTCAAAGTTGGATTTACCGGGGGTGGATTTGCAGAGCTTGTTCCCATCGATAACCTGTCCGTTGAGCTGGGTATTCTATTTACATGGTTCAACTATGGTATAAAAAACAGCCTGATTGAGGATCTGACACTGCAGTATGCGGCGTTGGAAATTCCTTTAATAATAAAGGGACGACTGCCTCTGGGACCCGGGGTTGCTTTTCTGGGTGTCGGTCCGGATTTCATAATTCTGCTGGGTAATGTCAATGTGAGAATCGGGAGCAGTGACATCCCCCAGTCGGCAGACCGGATTTTCAACACGGCACTGATATTTTCCGGCGGATATGACTGGGCTATAAGCAGGGATACTAATATTACCCTGGAACTGCGTTATCTTCGGAGTTTTTCATCCCCGACAAATTCTGCCGATATCAGCGCCAATCGATTTGATGTTCTTTTCGGGTGGTCGGTTAATCTCTGAGCGTATGCAGCTATTCAGTCTCCAAAGTCGGGTAATTAATCCGGATTCCCGCAAAATCCTCATTCTGGGCAAAGCGTCCTTTAGCGTATTGAAGATCCAGAGGGGTGAGAGCCTTCACCTCGATCTGTGATTTACTCACAATCTGTATCTTGATAGGGGCCAGGGTTATCCTGCCCGCGGGTGCTGTAAAATCAAAGCTGCCCAGGCCGTTAATCGTTGTTCCTTTAGCGCTTATCCATCCGCTTGCGTGGAGATGTTCCGCCGGTGCCAGACTGACAATCACGGAGGGGGCCTTCAAGGCCAGCTTTATGGTGTTCTCCATCTCTTCAACTTGCAGTTCCACTTTGGGTTTATTGATCGGTTTGTGGAATTCCTCGACATAGAAAACCAGAATGCTTTCATCCGCTTCAGGCTGAAGATTGACAGAAGAACATGAAAAAAGAACGATGATACTCATTAACGAAAGGGCCAGTTTGGTTCTGTTCATAATTCAATTATGGGTGAGTTTCCGCGTAAGGTCCATAATCGGTATAATGAAGTATGAAAAACGCAGGTGGAGATTTGTCAGGCTGGCGTATCAATGCTGTCGCAGACAATGTCATTTTTCTTGTCGGCTTCGGTGATTGGGATGAACGGGTAACTCAAGGATTCTGCTCTGAGTACAAACAGATTATTGAGGACTTTGGTGACAAACCCTGGGCTGTTATGGGTGATGCTACCGATTGGGGGCTTGATGATTCTGTGGTTCAAAATCTGATCAGGGATCAGAACCGGTGGATTGTTGACCATGGCTGCCGGTCCGCTTGTTTTTATACAGGCCCCGGGGCGTTAAACCGGCTTTTACTCTACAGGCTGGCAGAACCTGACTCACAAGAGTATAGCTTCAGAGTTTATCCTCATCGCGGGAAGGCCGTGGAAGCCCTTGATTCCAACGGATATACAGTGACGGATAAACAGCTTAACAGTTTTTTCAGGGGTGAGGGAAAGCGGAGCTGATGTTCGGATACTTCTGTTTCAGACGGCGTTCGATTCTGCTGTTACTCCTGTTTATCATCTTTTCAGTTTCAGCTTGTTCTGCTCAGGCCTATCGGGTTTTAACCTGGAACCTCATGGATATGGACCTCTTCGACGGGGCCGGGCTTGAACGTGTCCCCTGGCAGGTGGATGCCGAGAAAGGAATTGCCGAAACCATCAGATCTGTGGGACCGGATATTATATTCATTTCTGAAGCTCCGTCTTTCACCGAACTTGAGGGTTTTGTAAAGCGGAACAATCTTGACTACCACATTGTTCATCTCCGACAGCAGGCCGGACGCCGTGATTATGCCGATTCGATGGCACTGCTGACAAGGGGAAGGGTTAGTGAAGCGTCGCTGGAGACCCCGCCTGTACCCGGAAGTATTAGAACATTGGAAACGGCCTATCTTGATTGGAGTTATCGGGGATTGCTTGTTGCCGGTTACGGTGACTTGACGATTATCGGTACACACCTGAAGAGTCCCTGGGATGGAAAGAAACGATCCTACGATATCCGTAATGCTCAAACCCGGGGACTGCTGGATTATATTCAAACTATCGAGGGTCACTTACTTGTCTTGGGTGATTTTAATGATTCTCCGGGGCTGGATGAAAAAGAGAGGGCCTATGGAATCCCGGATACCATCAGCATCATCGAAGAGACTCTTATCCGCTCACCCGGAGACGAGGTCACCCAGGAAAAAGGATTTAACCCGGACCATATTTTTGTACGCGGAGGCCAGGTTGAGTACCGCAGGACAGAGGAAACCGATTGGATTTTGAGTGACCACCGGCCGGTATGGACCAATGTGGAGTTCTGATGATCCGGAACTTACCCCAGGCCTATCAGTGCTATTCCCGCCAATGCCAATAGTAATCCGGTAATTCGCAGAACACCGAGTTTTTCCTTGAATATCATCCTCTGCAGCACCACCGTCGGAGCCGGATAAAGAGCTGTAATAACTACCGCCGTAATCAGCATTCCCGAGCGTGCCGCCTGCAGATAGAAAATATTGGCCAGCATATCAAGAACACCGGCACCCAGAGTTGCCCGCCTGCTGCCCTTTTCCAATACCAGCGGTTTTTGCCGTATAATTGTGAGGAGCAGAAGTACCGGAACGCTGGCCGAACGTGCCGCCACCAGAGGCCATAATCCCGATTCAGTTCCTGTCCTGGAGAGCAGAATGAAAAATCCTCCGAACCCAAGTCCGGCAATTATTCCACTTCGCAGCGACTTGAATACCTCACCTTTACGGTCCCCTCGTTCGACAGTAAGAAGCAGTATGGCAGGCAGTGCGACGGCTACACCAATCCAGGTAATCAGCTCAGGTCTTTCGCCTATGAGGATTCCGAAGAATACGGGAAGTGCCGCTCCGGTAAGGGCCGCTGTGGGTGATACTACCGCTGCCAGTCCGCCTGCCAGTCCCTGATAAAGAAAACTCAATCCGGCGGCTCCTGAAAGCCCGGCGGCCGCTCCCCATAACCATGTATTAACTGTCGGGGCGGAAGCTCCGAGGAGCGGTACAGCGATAAGGGCGATAATAATTCCAACAGCCTGAGACCAGGCTACAACCGCAGATACCGGGCTCTTTCTGGAGGCCATACCGCCGGTAAAATCGGCAATACCGTAGGAGAGTGCCGACAGTGATGCGAGGAGGGTAACCATATCGGGTTATTTGAATCCATATTCGACTGTTACTGCAATACCCGGAGGTCTGAAAGCCTTAAAAGCCTGTAAGCCGGAGATTCCGGATGGGTGAGGGCGAGTGACGGGTTTTCGGTATCCTTTTGTGTAGAAAAGCGTTCATTGCTCTGATAGTATGGCTTTAATATTTCAAGCCCTTAAAAAGGATCGTTATGCCTGTATCCAAATCTATTGATGAAATGATGAAGAACTCCTCGTTCATCCGCAAGATGTTCGAAGAAGGTACAAAGCTTAAAATAATTCACGGTGTGGACAATGTCTGTGATTTTTCCATTGGTAACCCCGACATGATGCCACCTGATGAATTTCAATCCGTATTAATGGATGAGGCCCGACGGATGGAACCCCGGATTCATGGCTATATGCCTAATGCCGGATTTCCAGACGTTCGTGAAGCTGTAGCCGCGTATGCCTCAATCGAACAGGAAACTGATTTAAAGGGCAGGGATCTGCTGATGACCTGCGGCGCAGGCGGGGCACTGAATGTGACTCTTCGGGCTATCACCAATCCCGGTGATGAAGTTCTGGCATCAGCTCCCTGTTTTGTGGAATATGGTTTTTACTGCGGGAACTACGGGGCATCCCTGAAACTTGTACCATCCACCGATACATTCGATCTGGATCCAAAGGCATTTGCCGACGCTATAACCGAGAAAACAGCTGCCGTTATTGTTAATTCACCTCATAAT
>JAUUYD010000247.1 GCA_030590585.1 Spirochaeta sp. | reverse complement strand
GAAAGTATAATGATGGTATTCCTGAGGGATCCCGTTTCTCACTCAAGGAATATAAATGGTTGAAAGACGAAGTTCTGAGCTCAGACCGTATTGAATCTGTTAAGAAACTTGGTGTTATGGCGGCGGATCTTGGTGTAACTACTGCTCAGCTCAGTCTGGCCTGGACTGCGGGAAACCCCCGGGTAAGCACCGTAATTACCGGAGCCAGCAGACCGGAGCAGGTTATCGAAAATATGAAAGCTGTTGAGCTGATCTCCAGATTGGATAAGGCTTCCCGTAATGAAATTGAAGAGCTGTTTGAGCATTGCTAAGGTACTACTTACCCAGGTGGAGAACTCTGTTCCCTGAGGTTTTATGATCCTTCACCAGGCGGCGCCACAACAACTTCTTTTTATCGGCATCAATACGGCTTGTGAGGGTGCTTTTCATCATGTCGTGAATTGACGATGCCACCCTGGAATCCTTGAACTTGCGTTGTTCAGTCTGACTGAATAAACGGCTTTGATTCTTTTCGGTGAAAATCTCAATGTTTTTGTCGTAGATTTCCAGGAGCCGATTGTATTGTGATACAACCGCGTGGGTGTAGAGCAGCAGGAAGTGATCAATGTCGGGAACCAGAGCCATATAGTCTGCGATTCTGGACAGAGTATTAACAGCAGAACTGTAGTCACCTTCGATGCTGAACCGGTCTCTGGCGGTATAACTGAGATTGAGTATTGTTGCATTGTTCAGTGTGAGGAGGCCTTCATCGTCCATCGGGAGATCCGTTTCGAAATCAGACATCATCTTGAAAGCCTGGATTATCAAGTCAATCATGGACAAAAATATTTTCTCCTGCCAATGCTCGATTTTCAGGGCGTCGATGAGTGTCTCCATATGCTCCCGGCAGTTCAAGCGGTACATTTCATCCGGATTGATGATGGCTTCAGTGAGCCTGAGCTCGACACCCTTGAAGCTTACCGGTCCAAGGTCAAGAAAAGCCAGTTCACTGTCATTGAACATCGGAGCAAATCGCTTCCCGGCCTCCTTCTCATATTTAATCCTGACGTTCTGAGTCATCAGAATACGACTGGTTTCCGAAGAAATAATATTGGCCCTGGACTGAAGTCTTGCCGCAGTATTCACAACGGTTCCTGACAGATCTCCGGCGGAAGTGATAACCAGTGATGTGTACTTTTTACCTCCGGCAATACCGGCGGAGACGGACAATTCCGGCAGTTTCATGACATCATCTCTGCGTTTTTTTACAATTTCCGTGTCTTTCGTGAGTCTTCTGTTACCGAGGTAGTCGGCAATCATCACAACCGCGTTCGTGATGTCGTAGGCGGAAGTACTGATCATGATAATCTCATCCCCCCGGGCCCGGTTGCTCACCACATGGTTGTCTCGGCAGATCTGTCTCACATCGTTCTCGATGCAGATGTCCAGCAGACGGAGCATTGAGGAGTTGCGTCCCGCTTTCTGACAGAATGCCGTATAATCGTGAATGTCAACGAAGGCGCAATAGATATCGGTGATGGTCATGATGCGCTTCAGTTCGCCGGCGAAGGGGTAGGTGGGATGAGGACGGGTAAGCTGATTCCATAGTATCGGATAGGCTTTTGGATCCAGGTCCCGAAAAAAGCCCCAGTAGATTTCCCTTATCAGCCTGAAAGCGGCCTTGAGGGCGTAGTTCTTTTTCGGACCTTCGGGTACTCCGGCCATATAGTCCACAAGCTTACCAAAAGAAACCAGGCGTCTATTTACAATCCGCCAATAGATATGTGTAAAGAGTTCGTAAGAGCTGGTTCTTTCGGTGAAATCTCTGATATCGAGCATACAGACCTATTGTAAACCCTAAAGCTAAACAACTGCAAAATGGTAATCTGCCCTGAACTGAGCAGCTCTCCTGCTGCAGCAAATGAAGACGAAGTTGTGATGATGTATTACACTTGAGTTATGAACGCATCAGAATACAACGAACGTCTTAAAACTACCGGTAGAAACGATCCCTGTCCCTGTGGTTCCGGGAAGAAGTACAAAAAATGTCATTTGGCCGAAGATGAATCCGCAAAACATGAGGAACTGGCTAAAGCCGCCGAAGAGCGGGAAGCCGCACTGGCTGCAGCAGAAGAGAATCCGGATGATGATTCTGCTGATGCAACCTCAAAGGGTAAGAAAAAGAAGCGGGGCATCCATCAAGGCGGCGGTAAAGCCCGGACAGGTAAGGATTCCAACGCCAATATTCCCAGACGCGGAGCAGTCTGAGAACTGCCGGGGAAATCCTTTAACCAATTTGAACCAGACGGCAGCAGCTGCCTTATACTCTTAGCTTATGGAGGATTCCATGAATATACAGCGTCCTGTTGCCCTTTTACTCATCCTTGTTAATTTGATGGCCGTTTCGGCCCGGGGAGGCTCGCAGACTGTCGAAATCTCAGGGGATGAATCCCTGCCGGTTACCGGTGTAACCCTGTTCAGCTCAGGTGTCGGTCATTTCCGGCATGATGGCATTGTAAACGGTGATACCGAGATTACTCTTGCCTTCGATGCCGGAGATATCGACGATCTCCTTAAGAGTCTGGTACTCCAGGATTATGACGGTGGATTTGTAGAAGCAGTCACTTACCCCTCCAGTGATCCCTTGAGCCGGATACTGGGTAGTTTTTCTTTGAACATCGCTGATAATCCCCCTTTGGCCCGGCTCCTTGATCGGGCCCGGGGAGAAGCCGTTCGCCTTGAGGGAACTCCTTCAGTTGATGGTGTCATCGCTGGAATCGAATATCGCAGCCAGGCCTCGGATGGTGCGGTAATCCAGCTGCCGGTTCTTAATCTGCTTACCACCGAGGGATTACGTCAGGTGGATCTGGCCGATGTCAGATCCTTTCGATTCCTCGATTCCGGGGTTCAGGCCGATCTGGATTCCGCCCTGGCGGTGATTGCCGCCAACCGGCAGGAAGATAAGAAACTCATCACTCTGCGCTTCGGCGGAGAGGGTGAGCGCCGGGTGAGCATCTCCTATATCAGGGAAGTGCCGGTGTGGAAAACCAGTTACAGGCTGGTGCTGGAAGATGATGGTACAGCTCAGCTCCAGGGCTGGGCCATGGTGGAGAACACCGGTGAGAGTGACTGGGCGGATGTTCTGCTGACCCTGGCTTCGGGGCAGCCTATTTCCTTTGTTACCGACCTCTATTCACCAATTTATGTCCCAAGGCCCCGGGTTCGTCAAAATTACGGAACTGCCGCGGCTCCCCAGCAGTATGAGAGAGACCGGGCTCCGGTTTTAGCGGCAGCGCCGGTTCCAAGGGCGGCTTCCAGAGCTTATGCTCCCGAATCACTGTCAGAGTTCATTGACGATGAGATGGATATTATGTCGGTTGATAAATCCATCAACCTTTCCCAGGGGGTGACCACTGCCGCCCAATCAGATGGTGAATCCCTTTACCGCATTACAAAACCTGTTTCGGTACCCAGACGGGAAGCAGCCATGCTGCCTATAATCGGGACATCGATTCCGGCAGAGCGGCTCTCCATCTACGACCGCAGTGTACTGGAGGGGCATCCGCTGAAGGCGGTCAGGATAACCAACCAGACAGAGCTCCAGCTCCCTGCCGGCCCGGCAACCCTTTTTGACGGTTCGGTTTACGGAGGGGATGTTCAGCTGCCTTCCATGTCCGAGGGTGAAGAGCGGCTGTTAAGCTATGCTGTGGATCTGGAGAGCGGTGTTATTGTCCGTTCATCCTCCATACCCGAAGAAATCACAGAATTGAAGATTGTCGAAGGCTCACTGGTATCCACGGTCCGCCTGATTTCAACCACCGAGTATGTTATCGACCGGCTGGGGGATGAGGAGCTGCATTATCTTGTTATACATCCCAAAAGATCCGGCTGGACTATTAAAGGGGATGTGAAACCCTCTTTAGAGACACAAAGTACCTGGCGTTTCGAATTAGATGTTGAAGCGGGTGAGACAGCATCTCTCCCGGTGGTAGAAGAGTATGTTCGAAGCCGGAACTTCGCCCTGAACTCGATCAGGGACGATCAGATACTCTTCTATCTCTCTCAGAAAGTAATTAATTCTGAAACCCGGCGGATCCTGGAGCGAATCCGGGAGCTGCGCTCCGCATTGACGGCCAGGGAATCCGAACGCCGGAATCTCGAATCCCGGATTTCTGTTATTTACCGGGATCAAACCAGGATTCGGGATAACCTCCAGGCTCTGGAAAGCGGAACTGAACTCTACCAACGCTATGTGGAGATTCTCAACGGCCAGGAGGATGAACTCCAGAAGCTCAAAGTCGAATTGGAGACCGCTCGGAATGCCGAGTCCGCAGCTCGCAAAACCCTTGGGGATTTCATCGAGGCGTATTGAAATCCGACAACCAGAGAACCTGTCCTTGAATCCGGTGTTGCAGAGCATTAGAGTGACAGAGAACTACGGACAAAGGACATGTAATGAAAAGACAGGGAATGCTCAATATGATAGTTCGAGCACTCTTTATTGGAATTATGGTTATGACGTCGGGAATAATCATGGCCGATACCCACTCAGAATGGAATGAACGTATCAATAAAAACGGGATTACAGTCTGGACCCGCCCCGTTGAGGGATACAAAGTGGATTCCTATCGGGCACAGGTCGATCTGGATTTTTCGATTGAAGAGGTCTACGAACATCTGACAACTCTCAGCGGGTTTCCCGATTGGGTTCAGGGTCAGAAGGAGTTTGAAATACTCAAAGATGAAGAAGATTACGGAGAGTATTATTCTGTTATTTCTGCTCCATTTGCCAGAGACCGGGACAATGTAATGAG
>JAUUYD010000147.1 GCA_030590585.1 Spirochaeta sp. | reverse complement strand
TGTTAAAGTCGTTGTATCCGCCAGGGAGGAATAATGGGAATTTTTATATTCGTTCTTTATGCAATCGCAGCAGTGCTGGCACTCTTTTTTGTCATCATACTGCTCAAATTTTTCGGTCTGTGGCTTCGAGCCCTGGTATCAGGTGCTTCGGTAGGTCTGGGCCGTCTGGTGGGGATGTGGATTCGAAAGGTGAATGCCAGGGTTATCGTCGACAGCCGGATTATGCTTGTGAAAGGCGGTATGCCCATCCATACGGACCTGCTGGAAACCCACTTTCTTACCGGTGGTGATGTGGTTCGTGTGTCACGGGCTCTGATAGCGGCGGCCAAAGCTCAAATAGAGCTGCCCTTCGAGCGTGCGGCAGCCATCGATCTTGCAGGCCGCGATGTCCTTGATGCTGTAAAAACCAGCGTGAATCCAAAAGTCATCGACTGTCCCAATCCTGAAACCGGCAAGCTGACCATCGATGCTGTGGCCAAGGACGGTATACAGCTCAAGGCTAAAGCCCGTGTGACGGTAAGGGTGAATATTGATGCTCTTATCGGCGGTGCTTCGGAGGAAACCATCATCGCCAGAGTTGGAGAGGGAATCGTCACTACCATCGGTTCTGCCGGCACATACAAGGATGTTCTTGAGAATCCGGACAATATATCCAAGAGGGTTCTGGAAAAAGGACTGGATGCCGGTACGGCCTTTGAGATTCTGTCCATCGATATTGCCGATATCGATGTCGGTTCCAACATCGGTGCCAAACTCCAGGCCGATCAGGCTGAAGCCGATCTTCGCCGATTCCAGGCCGAGGCCGAACAACGCCGGGCCGCTGCCAGAGCCAGGGAACAGGAGATGATGGCCGAAGTTCAGGAGAACAGAGCCAAGGTTGTTCTTGCCGAGGCTGAGATTCCCCAGGCTATAGCCCAATCCTTCAGAGACGGCAATCTGGGTATCATGGACTACTATCGGCTGCGGAATCTTCAGGCCGATACCGATATGAGAAAAAGCCTGGGCGATCAAACCAAACCCAAGGGGACGGACGAATAGATCGTGAGCGGTATAATCGATAACCTTTTCGGTGTTCTTCCTGTTGTCTTCGCCATTATCTGGGTGATGCGGATAGTTTCCAGGAGGAAAACCTCTAGAGAAAAGACCTCCCGGGAAAAGACTGGAAACAAAACAGCCGAATCACCCACAAAATCGGCAGGACAGAAAATACGGACAGGGCGGATGAAACAGGCGGAGGGAACAATCACAAACCGGTTTCACCGCCTGGAGGAAAAGCTGCGATTATCCGCCGGCTCAGTCCAGCCATCCCTGAAGAAAGCCGCGAAAGTTGTAAAAGTCGAAAAGTCCAAAGTTATTACCCATCCGGTATCTGCAGATACTCAGGGTAAAAGACTCGTGGAAAAATATGACAGGCCGGAGCTTTATGAGAATGATGACAGGAAGCCTTTTTCAGAACGCTTCAAGGAATTATCACCTCTTGCGCAAGGCATGATCTGGTCTGTCATTCTTGATGAACCGCTATCCCTGAAGGAACCGAAACTATAAAAATTCTCCTGAAAAGGTATCTATTCTCTCTTTTTCGGGGGATTCTTGAAGAATTACCGGGAAACATGATTTTCTGCTGGCAACGATAAGGGATTCGGGGCTAATTTAATTGGCCTATGAAGCGTGATGTCCGGGCGGAAAGCCTGCTTGTTCTTACAACACTCATCTGGGGCGGTACCTTTGCGGTTATCAAGGGAGCTCTGGCTGATATTTCTCCGATATTGATGGTTGGTATCCGCTTTATTCTGGCAGCAGCCCTGGCCTGGCCCATCCTCATGCGGGGTACCTCGACAAATCAGCGTGCCGGCGGTGGGAGCTTATTTACACCGGCAGCCTGGCTCTGGGGTTTTGCTATCGGATTGGCAATGCTCGCCGGCTATGCCGGACAAACCATCGGACTCAAGTATACCTCAGTCGCACGCTCCGGTTTCATCACGTATTCCTTTGCACTCTTTGTTCCATTCCTTCAATTTTTCATCCTCGGGAAGCGGCCCGGATTGGGAAACCTGCTGGGACTTGTTGTCGTTTTTCTGGGTCTTTCCCTTATCACAGATGCAATTTCCGGCGGGGTAATAAAAAACGGTATGAATAAAGGCGATCTTTATTCTCTTCTCGGCGCTCTGGGTTATGCCTTTTATATTGTGCTGCTGGACAGAGCCGCAAGGGATTGTCATCCGGCAGTACTGACAATTCTTCAGATGCTTTTCTGCGGGGTACTTGCTCTGGCTCTGTTTCCCTTTGTTGAAACGCCGGTGCTTATCCTCTCCTGGCGCTTGGCCGGTGCTATGCTTTATCTTGTCCTTTTCGGCAGTGTTCTGGCTCTGGCATTGATGAATTGGTTTCAACGCCGCCTCACCCCGCTGCGAGCCGTATTGATTTATGCGCTGGAGCCGGTATTTGCCGCACTGATCGGTTGGTTTGCATTCAGCTCAGGCATGAGTTCAAGGGAAATTGCAGGAGCAGTTCTTATTCTTGGCGGAATTGTGGTTTCGGATTTGTGGAGCCTTATTTTAACAGCCTGGAAGCGGAGACGCCGGGGGGGCAGTCTCAAGGTAAAGTAATTCAGGCCGATATTCGAAGGGATGAACCCTGATAAGCTTCCCGATCACCCGGTATTTCTTCGTCTCAGTGAATCTGACAGGGATAGAATAATGAAGGCTTCAGAGCTCTGGGAGGCACCTTCGGGAACCATATTATTTCATCCTGGAGATTCAGGAGATGAACTCATACTACTTCTTGAAGGCAGGCTGGAAAGCGATGTGGGGAATGGTTCCATGAAGCGCTGGCTGCCAGGTGACCTCTGGGGTGAGGACCGGTTGGTTAAACCCCATCCTCTGGAATCTTCCCTGGCAGCAGCAGAGCTTTCACGTTGGCTTTGCTGGCCGAGAGAGACTTTTCTTTCCCTGGTATCTTCATCTTCAAGTCTCATGAAATCGCTCTATCCTGTTCGGGATGCCGACGGTAATCTCATATCCGGCTTGGCTGCTAATCTTCCGGTTTCCACCGGATCCGGAAGGTCTCACAAACGAATTAGAGCGTCGATGCGGCCGTCCCTTCTGGGCCTGTTTTTCACAATTCCCTTCAGCGGCCTACTGTATATTGTCTCCCTTTCGTCGGAGATTTTACCTGAAATGCTGTTTCTGATAGCTCCTGCCCTGTTCCTGGGATGGTTTATTGTGTTTCTTTTGAAACGCATGACTCGGGAATACGGAGTTGAGGCTGACTCTGTCAGCTCGAGAACCTTTGACTGGGGACGTTTTATTGTAGAGAGCCGTCATGTCCCCATCGACAAGATTCAAGGGGTGGAAACCGGGAAAAACGGTATTTTAAGGCGATTGATGAATATTGGAACAGTTATTGTTAAAACTTCGGCTATTGGTGGAGAGCTGATTTTTCGGGATGTACTTAAACCTGAAGCCCTGCGTATGAAAATACTGGCCAATCAGAAGATTGTATCGGAGAGGATGAAGGGGCGGGAGAGGGAAGCTATCAGAAGAACTCTTGAGGAGAACGGACTTGGAGCCGCAGCAGCAAGGAAAATCAGGGACTCCGGCCTGAAGCAGAATAACGGGTTTACAGCGCTTGATGGAATTCGGTTCCGTAAGAGCCCTGCGGTTCTCTCAGGGCGACTGGTTCTGCCGGTTCTTATTGCCTTGATACCAATCCTGGGTGTTGATATTTTTACCGGATTGTTATCGATACCTGGAGAATATATATTGGCTTCTTCCATACTGCCGATACTCTGGGCACTCTATCGTTTTGAAGACTGGCGTAATGATATCTTCCAGGTAACTGGAGGATATGCGGTGGATCTGTACCGCAAACCACTGGGTCTGAAGGAATCACGGCGGCAGGTGGAGTTGGTTTCAGTTCAAAATATCAGAACGGAGCAGAAAGGTCTGATGCCGTTCCTGTTTCGATTCGGGGATGTCATCCTGGTGACTGCAGGAGGTGCCGCCGATACGGTCTTTCAAAATGTCTCAAGGCCCTGGAAAGTGCAGAAAACCCTGTTTCGTTACAGAGAGGAAGAACTTCGGCGCCGGGATACAGCTTTACGGGAGCAGCGGAAAGAGGATTTAACCCGCTTTGCCGAAGCTCTGGATCAGATTAGAGGTTCATAATTCCCGTCTTCTCTCAGATGAGCACATCCTGTTGCCGATTATCTGAATGATGAGAATTAATTCCCGACATAAAACCCTTTTTGGGACCATCCTTCTATTTTTCCTGGCAGCGGCGCTTTTAAATGCATCTGAAGCCTGGTATCGGCGAATTGAGATTGATGCCTTTGAACGAATAGCGGGGCAAGGCAGGATAGAACCCTCTGATGCAGCTGTAACGAATTCCTATCGATTCAGTTATGACGCTGCCGGCAGATTGGTAGAGCTGGAATATCACCGATCCGGCCGTTCACTGGCCGATCCGGTATATGGTGTACCTCGTATTGAGATCAGTTATGAACCCGGCTACGTACATTGGCGTTTCACCGATTCCCGGGGAAATCCCATATCAAATGAGCAAGGTATTTGGTCGAAGCGGATTCGACTGGATGACTCCGGCCGGGCAGTCGGCGCTTTTAATTACGATCGTTTTGGAAACCTCATTGCTGACAGGTTCGGTGTTGCTTTACGGCTCTGGGATCTGGATAAATCCGGGCGCCGGTGGAATGTGAGGTTTTTTGATGCCTCAGGTGCAAGGATAGAAGATGTTCGGGGCGTTTCCGAAATTCATTACCGCTGGGATGATGCTGACAGATTGATAAGCCGGCGTTATTACAGCATGGAAACTGAGGCCGCCACAGCTTCTGATGACGGTGTTCACGGGTATCTTTTTTCCAGGGATGAAAACGGTGAGGTTCTCAGGGAAGATCGAATTGATACTGACGGGTTTTCCGTCATAGCTGTTGATGGTTCGGCAGCGGTGGAATGGGACTATAATGAGGGTGGTCTTGTTGTTGAAGAACGGCATTTCGGGATTGATGGGGAATTACACCCCGATGCTGATGGTGTAGCTGTTTATCGGTGGGAATATGATACCTTCGGCAATCTTGTCAGACAAAGACATTTTGATCCCTCGGGTAATCCCACTACGGATATTTCGCTGGTTACAAGCTATCAATGGATTCATCATTTCCAGGGCAATGAGCTTGAACAGCTCAATCTGGATGAAAATGGCCTCTTAACCGAGGATGACTCCGGGATGGCATCCTACAGGTGGGAGTATGACGATCGCGGTTTGATTACAGCCGCTACTTCTTTCGGTACCGATGATGTACCCAGGCAGGATCTCTGGGGTATCGCCCGTTATCGATACGTTTATGATGATTCAAGGAATCTCATTGAGGCTGCAAGTTATGGGGACTGGGAAGATCTCAGCGAAGATACGGCAGGTGTTGCTGTCTACCGCTGGGGCTTTGATAAAGATGGTTTGAAAGTGATGGAACGCCACTTTGATGCGTCTGATATATTTGCCGAAGACCGACAGGGTATCGCTGAATACCGGTGGAATTACGATGACGAAAACCGCAAGAGTGAACAGCGGCAGTTCGGTCTTTACGGCCAGCTTCGTGCCGATCCCGAGGGTGTTGCCATCTATGTCTGGAATTACGATGGTTTCGGCCGTGTTACCGAAAGACGGCATTACGGAATAGATGAACAAGCGGTGGATGATGCCGCCGGAGCGGCTTTAACCCGATGGTCTTACGGAAAAGACGGCCGCCCTTTGACAGTTGCCAGGTTTGACCGTAAAACCCTGCCTACAAACTAATGAAAGGTATCTTATGTGGTCACCTGTCAAGGGTGGATCGTTTTTCTTTTTAAAACAATGGGTTTGAGTTTATCCCTATCTTATTCGCGCCTTACTGCGCCAAGTACCAATCTGGTACGTTACAAAGAGCCTCGCCATATCATATTCACGCTACCCGAAGTAGCAATACCTTTCCCGCGAGGTTAAAGATTTTTAAACCGATCTATAAACTCTCTGTTCGATACTCAAACGCCAAAGAATTATCGCCAGCTTTCTTGCCACAGCTGTTATGGCTTTCTGTGGAACTCCTGTCCTGCTTAACAACTTATTATACATCTTGTTGGCATAGTTATCTCTGGCTTGCCATACCCAGGCAGCTTCAACCAATAAAGACCGTAAACGTGTTTGCCCAACGGGCATCAGATGCCCTCTTGGAGTCTTTTCTCCGCTATGATGAACACTTGGAGCCAGCCCCAAATAACTGGCAATCTCTTCCTCCCTATT
>JAUUYD010000165.1 GCA_030590585.1 Spirochaeta sp. | reverse complement strand
CTTTTTTCATTTCCCAGGGCATCAGCGGCTTTTTCATAGAGACCCAGCACCGCATCCATTTCGTCAAGTGCTTCAGCGTCGCTTCGAGAGCCCAGGAGGTTAACGGCTTCATTCAGTTTTCCCAAAGCCTGATCTTTCCGGCCGGTCCGACTGTAAAGTTCTGCAAGTGAAACCAAATCGTCTGTATTACCCGGTTCGGCCATTGCGGCTTCTTCACGGAGACGGGCAGCTTCTACGGGTTCAGTTTCAGCAATAAGGTCTGCCATAAGGCGGCGGCTTTCCGCATCATCCGGATTAACGGCAATGAGTTCTCCGAGGAGACGTTCGGCGTCTTGTGAGCGTCCGGTGGATATGTTGAGCCTGGCCAGATCCCTGACAACTTCCGGATCGTGAGGAAGGCGTTTCAATATTTCTTCGGCTTCATCCGGTCGTTTGGTGGCTAGAAAAAGATCCGCTTTGGCCCGCAGAGCTTCCCGGTGTTCCGGGTTTCGTTCAAGAATGTGGTTCAGGCTGAGTTCCGCTTCCTTCCAACGGGTGAGCCCTATCAGGGTTCGTGCCATTCTTACCCTGATTTCCGGATTTCTGGGATAGTGCGTAATCTGTTTGTTTATTTCTTCAAGTGCTTCATTGAGTTCCTGATTATCCTGATAGGAGTCGTGAAGATTCAGAGCGGCCCTGACATAATCCGGTTCTTCATTCAGGGCTTTTTTATAGCATTGACGGGCATCTTTGGTACGGCCGAGGTGATCGTATGCCACACCCAGGTTATTCAGTGCACTGACGTTTTCCGGCTCGATATCCAAAAGGGCCCGAAAGGTACGTGCGGCTTCGTCTTCCCGTCCCATTTCCTGAAGTACGATGCCGAGATTGTTCAAGCCGGGAACCCAGCCGGGGCGATTCTTCAAGGCGGTATTGAAGGCTTCCCGGGCATCATCCCAGCGTTCCTCCTCCTTATAGACAAGACCCATATTAAAGCGGAGGGAAGCATCTCCGGAGTCCACCGAAAGCCCTCTTCTGAAAACCTCCAGGGCTTTGTTCCGCTCTTTTTTTGATTCGTAAAGAGTTCCGAGGTTGTTAAAGGCCGGGGCATATTCGGGATCGATTTCAATAGCTTTATTGTAGTATGAAACCGCCTGATCGAAATTTTTTGAGGATTTATAAAGATTCCCGATATTGTATGGAATGTCCGGCCTTTCCGGAGCACGTTCCGCGGCTTCCTGGAAAGCTGCCAGGGCTTTTTCATCATCTCCATGTTTACGGTACAGGACCCCGAGGTTATTCCAGGCCTCGGCATTTTCAGGTTCGAAAACGAGAACCTTTTTCCAGGAATTTTCGGCTTCCTTCATGATTCCCCTGGCGTGGGCTATATGCCCTGCCAGCAGGTATAGATAGGGAATTTCATCGCCTCCGGCAGAGAAGGCTTTATCCAGACGCTGCTCGGCCAGATCAAGATCTTTCAACCTGAAAGCCCTCAGCGCGCTTACGAGATAGTCATTCCATTTTGTGCCGTCGACTTTATTTTTCATGGGCGGAAGTTCATTTCCCCGGTGGGTTCGCTCAGAGCTTTATATTCATTCGGACTGTTTGTGCCGCTTAAGGGTGCACCATCCATCCACGCGGCTCTCACAGAGGTATAAATAATTCGGTTCTCCATTTCCGGCGGCCAGATATACTCGTGTCGCATTCCGTTGCCGGAGAAGTCCCGGGGAACCCATGCACTGCCCCTTATAATGTCATTTTGGTTTGTTGTCGCATAATCTCCGGGTCGCGGACCCCAGGAAATCCACCAGCCGGCAACATTCTCTTCCGCGTCACTGCTCCAGGAGATTCTGACACGATTATCATCACCCCTTTCCCAGCGCAGATCCCGGGGCGGCCGGGGGGGGAGCCGTGGATCATATTCCATTTCCAAAGCCGAAAGAACCGGTGCGAGATCGGCACCGGGGTCGGGATTGAGAATGTATCCGATAACAAAATAACGACCGATGAAAGGGTTTTCCGATATTGAGCTATCCGATTTCCAGCTGTACCAGCGGCCGAAACCTGTTGGGTCTTCGGGCTCTTCAGCCATCTCAAGCTCCATCCAGTCCGGATTGGCGGGATTGGGAAAGCCGATTTCATCAAAGTCATTACGGTTGTTCAGAGCCCGGGCGAAAAACCTGACTTGGGTGGAGCCCGGTTCATAAACCCGTACACGGACTGCTGAGAGGGAAGATCCGGGAAATCCCGAATCTTCAGGCCTGGTATGTCCTTTTCCCGACACCGCCGTTTCAAGATCCGAGTAACCACCGGCAGGGGGCGTTGAATCAAAGGCTGAAGCCAGACGGAATTCATCAATGTAGCCGCTGAATGAAGGAGCCAGGAGTATTGGCTGATCAGACAGGCTGCCGATCCAAGGTGAAAAAGTTTCCGAATCTTCCTTGCCGTATGGTGTTGCGTGAACCATGTCCGAGGGGATTCCGTCAACAAGGTATTCCAGAAGACCGGGTGATGCCCCGGAGCGGTCTGCAGCCGAACTATCTGCTTTGAATCGAATTCTATGATGACGCCATTCTCCCGGTATCAGCGGAGGACTTTCCAGGAGAAGATTCAGTGCTCTGTCGGTGTTGAGGCGAAAAAACCCCCTGAATTCCCAGATCAGTCTTCTGTTCTCCACACGGGCGATAACACTTTGCATTTCTCCATCCCTGCTTCTGCCCCGCCAGGAAAGAAAAATCTCTCCATTTCTCAGTGTTGCCGGACGGAGGCGGAAGTCCAGAGTGAAATCACCCCATTCAGTTCCGGCTGCCCACATGGCAGAGGCAGAGGGGTAGAGTTTCAGCCCTCCTGACAAGAGGCGGATTGAGGTTTCGCCCCGGGCTGGGAACTGGCTGGAGATTTCATAGTGACCTTCAATCCGATAGTGGCCGACTGGATTCTCCATTCCCTGAGCCTCGGCCAGGATAAGCAGATCTATATCCTCGGGGTTTACATCACCCTCAAGGTCTGCCGTTTTTGAGATAAATGGATTTCGTCCCAGAGGGGAGAGGGTAAGAGCCCGGTCTCCCCGCCAGCCGTCGGTTTCCCTGAGGCCCTCAGAGACGGTGTTCGCCCATCCGCTGCCGGTGCCGTAACTAACGGTTTCACCCGCAGGCAGCCATGAGGTCACCAAGAGAAGAAATAAGCTTACCAGTCCGTATCTTTTTGTTTTCACATCAATAGCTTATCGTTAATATCGGTATGATATCATGTATGATAAATTAAAGAACAAAGTCCGGCAATTTCCCAGCACTCCCGGTGTTTATGTGATGCGGGATTCCAGGGGGAAGGTGATTTATGTCGGTAAGGCCAAAAATCTCAAATCCCGGGCCTCCTCTTATTTTACCGGCGAAAAAGATATAAAAACCAGGTTTCTCGTAGAAAAAGCCGCGGATATCGAAGCGATACTGACGGCAACTGAGTATGAAGCCCTGGTTCTTGAAAATAACCTTATTAAAAGGCATACACCCCGGTACAATATCAATCTCAAGGATGGAAAAACCTATCCGGTTATCAGAATTACTTCCGAAGAATTTCCACGGATTTTCCGGACACGCCGGATTATTCGGGATGGTTCGACTTTTTTCGGTCCTTATCCAAATGTGAAAGCGGTTGATGTCTACATTGAACTGATACGGAAACTCTACCCCTTACGCCGCTGCAAGGTACTGCGGAAGCGGGATAAACCATGCCTTTATCACCATATCGGCCGCTGTCCGGCTCCCTGTGTGGGATATATCAGTAAAGAAGAATACGGAAAGACCGTACGTAAAGTGAAAACCATGCTTTCCGGGCGAACGGTGGGTTTCAGGAAGGAGCTCGAGAAGCAGATGCATGAGGCCGCGTTAAAACTGGAGTTTGAACGGGCGGCGGATCTTCGGGATGCCCTGACCTCCCTGGAGCTGCTGGAAGCCGAACCGGCGGTGATGGATTTCAAGGACGTGGCCCGGGATTATATTGATTTTGTCGCATCGGTACGCCATGTCGTGTTTGCCGTGATGCAGATGAGGGGAGGGCAGATTACAGGCCGGGAACTGTATATGAACGAGTATGCCGGTGCCCCGTCAGAAGCTCTGCCGGAATTTTTACTTCAGTACTACGCTGAGACTGGAAGAGAACGGCCGGAAAGACTCTATCTACCGGAACATCCCGGAGAGAATCTTGAGAGATTCTTCAATGAAAATGAGGGAAAGGTTCCGAAGATTCTCGTTCCGGTGGAGAAAAAGGATATGGCGGTGCTGGCCATGGTCAGGCAGAATGCAGGATCGGAACTGGACCGACTGGTTAAAAAAGACGGGGACCGGCCCGCCCTTGAACTGTTGAAGCAGGTATTGTCCCTTCCGGCTGTGCCCCGGCGTATTGAAGGCTTTGATATTGCCCAGCTCCAGGGCAGGCATACCGTGGCATCTCTTATATCGTTTATCGACGGACGCCCGGACCGGGCCGGTTACCGGCATTACAAGATTATGAGTACCCGGGGAGAGGTGGATGATTACAAAGCTATTGCCGAAGCGGTGGCCCGGCGCTATCAGAGACTGCTGAATGAAAAAAAACCGCTGCCGGATCTGATTCTGGTGGACGGAGGGAAGGGCCAGGTGTCAGCGGCTCGAAAGGTTCTTGAAGCTCTTGATCTCGCCGGGAAGATTTCCCTGGTGGGACTGGCTAAAAGAGATGAGGAGCTCTGGATGCCCGGAGCTTCAGAGGCGATTCGTCTTCCCGAAGGGGATCCGGGTTTGCGTATTCTCCAGCAGGTTCGTGATGAAACCCACCGATTCGCCACAACCCATAACCGGAAGCTGAGGGCAGCGGATCTGAACCTGTCCACCCTGGAGGGTGTTCCCGGTATCGGACCTTCAAAGAGCGCTAAACTGCTGACAACTTACAAGTCTCTGGAAGGTATCTACGACCGGAGTTCCGATGAGATTGCCAAAACTGCCGGGGTGGGGCTGGCGGTTGCGGAAACAGTCAGGGATTTTCTGGGGAGGGCTCTGGAGAGCCGGGAACTTGGAAAAACGGCCCGTGAGGGGAAGCCTCAGGGGGCTTGAGAAGAGGTCAATTGGATGATTTATGTATTCAAAAAGTGAATTGATTCAGCATCTCATAGACCGGGGTGCTTTACAATCAGACAGCATCATTGATGCTTTCGGAAAGATAGACCGAGTTGACTTTGTATCAGATCCGACAGCTTCGAATATTTATGCAGACTACCCTCTTTCGATAGGGTTTAAGCAGACTATCTCCCAGCCGACAACGGTTGCGATGATGTTTGAAATGCTTTCTCCGGAGAAGGGAGAGAAAATTCTGGACGTAGGAAGCGGCTCAGGCTGGACAACGGCACTGTTGAGTTATATTGCCGGTGAGACTGGGCAAGTTACCGGAGTGGAGAGAATTCCTTCACTTGTGGAATTCGGAAAAGCGAATCTTAAAAAATATAATTTCCAAAATGCCGAAATCATTCCGGCGGGAAAGGTTCTGGGCCTCCCGGGGGAAACCTTTGACAGAATTCTCGTTTCAGCTTCTGCGGATGAGTTTCCTTCAGAATTGACTCAGCAGTTGAAAACCGGCGGCAGACTTGTCATTCCGGTGCTTGACTCCATTTATGAAATCACTAAGAAGAGAAATGGAGAATTGGACGGAATCCGGCACTATGGTTTTACCTTTGTTCCTCTGATCTTTTAAATATCGAAAAACCCCTCATCAACATCACTGTCTCCAGTGCCGATGATGAGACCTTCATCGAAAATTGTTCCGCTGATGAGCTCCTCTACAAAGAGAGTATTCTGTTCAAGAATGAGTTTACGGTTGCTTATCTGTCTTCCGGTGATGATTCCGGCGGGGATTGCAACAGAAAAGGCCAGAAGAGCTGCCGCCGCAGTGATGAATATCCGGCGCTTGTGATGCGGGT
>JAUUYD010000360.1 GCA_030590585.1 Spirochaeta sp. | reverse complement strand
TGGCTTGTGGAGGTTGCTCCGCCGACCGCATCCACTTTGGTCTGCTGTTTATCCAGGATAATCCCGGGAATAATATCCATCGGGCGCTGCCAGAAATTGCGGCCTATTTCATTATGATCGATTACGGAAACTCTGATCAGCTCCCCGTTTTTGATTTCTACTTCCACGTGCAAACCGGGGCGGAAACCAGTTGCTTCACCGGTATATATACCATCTGCATATGTTCCGGATTCAACATCAATTCCAACCGGCTCATCACATTTATTCTGACTGCCTGAACGATTGTTGGAAGGCAGTATAGTCATTGCCGAGAACAGAATGAGCAGTATCGGTACGAGCGTTTTTAATCTATGCAGTTTTATCATCTATTATCTCCGTTTTCTTCTTCAATCTTCTGATTGCAAACCCGTAAGTCAGTGCACCGTCCACAGGACAGGCACTGATGCATTCCATGCAGTTGATGCACTGGGGATGCAGAACATGCCCCCGGGTGGATATCTTCACCTGTGTCGGACAAGCCCTGTCACATAGGCCGCAATCGATACACTTTACCTCATCCCGCTTAATGGAAAATACTCTGGCAAGGCTCAGTAAACCGTACTTCGCCCCTTCGGTACAGAAGTAACGACAAAATGGTCTGTCCATGATTAATGAACCCACCAGAAATAAACCGAGCCAAGTCCAGGCCAGGACTGAAACATAAGCCGTCTGTCCGACAATAAGTCCCATAAATGTCTGATATGGACGGCTGAGGAACGACAGGAACGTGAGAACCATAAAACCTGTGACTCCGGAGATCAGCAGAACATAGCGCATCAGAAAAAGCCACTTCTCCACCTGGGACGGGATTTGCAGCCTCTTTCCACGGAATAACCGGCTCCCGAGACGACCGATCCATTCCTGAACTGTTCCAAGCGGACACAGCCATCCACAAAAGAATGCACCGCCAATCAATGCCGATCCCATCAGGATTCCGGCCACCAGAAGATTATTGCCGAGAATGGCTAATACGGTCAGTGCCGCATAACTCAGCTGTCCGGCCACACGAAGAAGCTGATACCAGGTCCATCTGGTTTTCTTTCGTTTAATCAGCATGCTCATGCAGGGACTATTATACCGAATTTGATTTTATAACCCCACAGAATATTATATATAGAATGAATCTAATAAATGTGAGTAGAAATGTCATTAATAAATAGTGATACTTGCATGGATACTCCTGCTGACCTCCCTGACGGCCTTTGCGTCTGAGATTCCTCATAACCCCGATCCGGATTACGCCCAGGTGAAATCCGTTCGTATGGTTTACAGAGCCGATGGCCGATGGGATGTCCGGGAGATCAACCAACCTCATTCAGGAATAAAGGAAAACCCCGCACCGATCGGCTGCTGCCGAGGGAGCGGGGCTATGAATTGAATGATTCAGAATGTCTTTACTGCATTGTATAAAGGGTGAGTCCGGCAGTACCGAGTATGTACATGGAAGCTGATCCGGATCCGAGAGGATCGGTGGCCAGGCGATAGGGTGCAGCCGCCATGGAAAAGGCCGTTTCGGAAATACCGTCATACAGCCATCCAAATCCATGAGATGAGATGTAGAGGTTCCCCACAGCATCGTAGGCCATGTTGGTGTCTCCGGCAGCATCCGTAGTGAAGGTTTTGATGGTAAGCAAAGCCGTAAGAGTGCCGTCGGCGTTAACGTCGGAGATGAAGAACCATGGTTTGTCCGGGCGGACATAAGACATCAATAAGCTGTCATCACCTTTAACGATAAGGGCCGGGTTATTTGCATTATTGGTCCAGTTCAGAACAGGAGGATTCCAATCAAGGGTATCCGTATTATAAGAGAGGATGATGGTTTCAGAAGATGCATTCTTTATATTTGCCGCGGCGATGTACAGTAGGTCCGTGGAATCCAGGGCAGCATCCACACCGTTGGCCCTATCGTTGAGAGTATAGAGTGATCTCCTGGAAAACACCCCGGTGGAGGTGTAGACAACCTCAACGACATCATCTTGGTCTATGCTGAAGTACTGGGCGAACACGATCCGGGCATTCCCCACCGAATCGATCAGTATCCGGGCATCGGCAAGAGAAACTGCAGTTGTATTGACTGTATCAATGGTGCCGCCGTCGGAGGTCCAGTAGACCAGATCGGTTCCTACCTGATAGAGGGCATGAAGATGTCCGGAAGCATCGATTGAGAAGTCCAATACTGTGCCGGCCGGTTCGGCAACTACGCTTCGAGCAATCAGTGATCCAGCAGTCAGATCGTAATACGAGCTCCCGGAACGAACAATGACCACCGACCCGTCGGTAGCAACGGCCATCAGAGCACCTGAGTCGGCGGTAAGTGAATCGATACTTCTGTAAACATGGTATTCGGCTGAGGCTTCAACAGAGGGATAATATCCCGTGCCGCCGGCGTAGGTTCTCAGGGTACTTGACGATGTGAGAGTAACAGGTACCGAATAGATATTACCGTCAGTTACAGGATCGCTGCCATCCAAGGTGTAGTAGATGGTTTCAAGACCGGATGTGGTTGAAAGTGTAACGGCTGTACCTGATGCAGCGAATCCGGATGCAGCGCTGATAGACGGAACTTCAGCCTGTGCTTCTACGCTGAGAGTTACTGTGGAGAGCGGTGAGTCGAAATAACCGACATTGATGGCTATGGATTTTACTGTTGCAGATCCTACAGGCAGAAGAAAAGGTCCGGTTACATCGTAGGAAGTGGAAGCGGCGGATGGATCAGTACCATCTGTCGTGTAGTAAATCGAAGCAGCTGCTGTATCACTGGTAAGGGTAACAGCCATATTATCGGGAATCATACTTCCATCAACACGATCGGAGACCGGAATAGCGGCTGTGGCCTTGGTATAATCCACCTGACAGATTTCTGAATCACCAAATCCGGCGAATACCGCGAAAGCCTTGATGTTGAGGGTATCAGCTCCCAGGCCAGCCATTGTAATCGCTGCCGTATAAGGAGTATCGAGATCGGTTGGATCGAAAGGTTCAGTTCCATCGGTGGTGACGGTGTAGTAAATGTCGGCTCCAGCCGTGGGGGTACTAAGGACGATTTCAACATTGTCAGCTATGGGTCCTGCAGATTCAGAAAATACAACAGGAGCTGCCTGGTCGTTCACCGTGTATACAGCAGTGGAAACTGCTGAATTGGTCATACCGCTCAATACGGCAAACCCTTTAACAGTTATAGTACCAATCGGCAGTGTAAATGGTGCGATGTAAATTGAATCCAGATCAGTCGGATCGGTACTGTCTATCGTATAATGGATTGCGGCACCCGGAGTTGCAGTAACTATTATAATCTCGGTAAAAACAGTTATATCTCCCTCAGCCGGGTTGGGTGAAAGTGTCGGAGCAATGACTTGATCCGCTACACCACTGCTGGGGGAAGAAGGCCCCGTACATCCCATAGTTATTCCGACGAGTAAAATGAGTGCCGGCAGGACTCTGAATACTATATTTCTTGTGCTTTTCATCTGTAACTCCTGTCAATCATCCAGAATGACATGTAACACTCACTATTCCCAAAGTCGGAAAAGGGAGTGTCCTACAGATATATAAGCAATTATTATGCCAATGGCAAGTTTTGCCCAAGATGAATTATATTTCTATATCAGACAGAGACTTACTGATATATGCAAATTATTATATTCTTTCTGGGAATCATATTGACTTATGCTAAAAGCATACAATGATTACTGAAGGATGCTTAATTCATTATCGGGATTGAAATTAATTATGCACAGCGTATGTTTTCCGCATT
>JAUUYD010000099.1 GCA_030590585.1 Spirochaeta sp. | reverse complement strand
TGTCTGTCCTACCGGTGTAATGAAGATGATTCCAGCCGATGCTGATTGGTTTGTTGCCTGTAATTCCAATGATAAGGCCAAGGTAACAAAGAGCCTGTGTACCGCCGGATGTATCGGCTGCCGGATATGTGAACGAAAATTCCCTGATGCCGGGTATGTTGTTACGGACAATCTTTCGATATTGGGTTATACTGGAGTCAGGGGAGAAGGGCGGGGTGCGGCTGCGGCTGCCTGTCCGCCGAAATGTATTATACCCACTACAAATCTAAAGGAAGACTAGGGCCGAAATCGGCAGTGCTCATTCATCGGGCTGCTGTTCTGCCGCCTCAGGATGCATGAGTAAGGTAAAGCTGATTTTCGGAACCAGCAATACGGTTCCCTCCGGAGAATCCGAATCTCTCTTTGAGGACGCTTATCAGAAGGCGTTCAAGCCGTTTCTAACGGCTATATACAACCATCCTGAAATTCGTTCCACCTTGTTTTACGCCGGCCCCCTGCTTGAATGGCTTGAACAGCGACATCCCGAGTTTCATACCGTACTGGCCGAGATGATGTCAGGAAAAAATATTGAAATTCTCGGCGGCGGCTATTGGGATCCCATGCTGCCCCTGGTTCCCGCACCGGACAGGGTTGGCCAGATCGAAGTAATGACCACTTATCTCCGTAAAAAATTCGGTAAGCGATCCCGGGGCAGCTGGATTACAAGCCAGGTGTGGGAGCCGCATCTTGCTTCCTCACTCAGGGCCAGCGGGATGGACTATGTATTTCTCACCCAACGGGCTTTTCCTGATGTACCGGGTTTTCGCCCTGAATCACCTGTGATTGCCGAGGATCAGGGAAAAACCATCATCATTTTTCCGGTGATGGATACCCTGACCGATCGTTTTTTAAAGGTTCCTCCAGAACATATACTCGACAGTCTGAAAACTCTTGAACCTGCAGAGGATAAAGAAGTTGTCGTTTCTCTGATACTCAATGGCCTGGCACTGGGAGGAGATGGTTCGCACTCGGTTTGTTATGGTGAGAAGTGGCTTGAGAGATTTTTCGAAGCTGTAGCAAATTCCCGGGATTGGCTTGAATGTGTTCATCCGGGCAGGTACTTGAGAAACGCCCGTTTTTCCAGAGAAAAAATGTATGTGCCCGGTCCCAGCTATGAAAATCTGATGCGATGGTCCCGCAGCGAAAATCAGGGTAGTTCAAAAAAAGATATCGACCGCCCCAGAGCTTTTTACAGAGAATTTCTGACAAAATACCGGGAAAGCGGCCTTCTGTATGCCAAGATGATGCATATCGAGGTACTTACCAATCAGTTAAGAGGTGATAAGTACCGGAAACGCAGCGCAAAAGAGGCATTATGGCGGGGTCAGGAACATTCTGCCTATTGGCATGGACCTTCCGGAGGCATCTACAGCACCCGTCTCCGTCACGCGGCTTATTCGGCACTGATTGAAGCTGAAAAAGCAACTCGTGAGCGCGGTATTTTCAAATCGGCCCTCAGTTCCATTGATTTCGATATGGACGGGGACAAGGAGTTTCTCTACAACGGGTTGAATTTTAATGCCTATGTTCATTCTGTGGGTGGGGCCCTGTTCGAACTCGACTATCTCCCGGTTTCCAGAAACTACCTGGCAACATTCTCTCGATATCCGGAAAATTATCATCCTCCCGCCACCCGGGAGCAGGGATATGACAACTATCCCAGGCATGCTTTTCTGGATCATATACTTCATCCGGAGGATGGCCCTGAGAGTTTCGAGAAGAGTTCATATCGCCAGCGAAGCCCATTCCCGGGAAAAAGATATGAGGCCCTGGAAGTCGTTCGGGATCAGCCTAAAGTGACTTTAAGATGTCGGGGACCTGTGAATGGCGGCGGTGAAGTGCTGGAAATACGAAAAACCTATCGATTCAGGCGTAATAATCTGGAAGTGGATTACAGCTTAATCAATCTGACACCCAGAACCCTGAGCTTTCCCTGGGGCACGGAAATAAATCTGGCTCTCTCGGATGATTCATCCATGAGATCGGTATTTATCAATACGGAAGATCCCGGAAAAAGGGAAGCGGATATGAGGGGACAGGATGATGATGTAAGATCCTGGACCATACTGGATGATGAGCGTGATGTGATGATGGTTTTTACCCTTTCGGAACCGGCATCACTTTGGCGTTTCCCGGTATTCGCGGATTACAGAGTAGGCCGGGAACTCCGTCGTAATTACCAGTCAAGTTTCTTCATGCCTAAATGGCAGGTGGAATTACCCCCGCTGGAGACCTGCAAATATAAAATTACCATGAGAATCGGCCGTTATAAGAGCCGTCAGGAAACAGGAATTAAATCTT
Organism: Spirochaeta sp.; assembly: GCA_030590585.1. Next base: position 5,330 of record JAUUYD010000099.1, on the reverse strand, counting down.
CATAAATCAGAAGCATCCACCTGCGAGCCTCGGGATAGTAATGGTCGGAAGATACGAGGAATGAGAGAAATGCCGATTGAAGGTTATTCTGAAAGTATTGGCACTGACCAACGTAAAAAAGGATACGGGCCTTCTGTGCCTTATCAAGACCGTTGGAAGCAGATAAATCAAATAGTTTTTGTTCCGCATCAGCCCAATCTTCCCTGGTAAATGAATCTTCAAGAATTTCCTTTAAAATTATTTGCCTGCGGTTCTCCGTGATTCCCCTGTCAATATTCAGTATCTCAGCTTCGCCCTGAACCCAGAGTTTCCCCGGATCCGAATTGAGAATAGTATTTAATAAAGACACTGCTTCGCTGCTCAGAGCTTTCTTCTCCGGAAAGGAGTTACGGAGAAGTGGAAGGGGAGACGGGCGGAGATGAGGGCCGGGGGGTATCGTTTCTACCGAATACGAAAGTGACACAGGCTCGGAAAAAGCCGCCTTATCAATCCACTGTGAATGAGATGACTCAAAGAGATCTGAATCTACCGCCGCATAGTACCAGATGATTCCCGGAAGAGGTGAATCTTCCATCTGCCCGTACATGGCAATGCTGGAACCTACTGTTACTGCATGGTCAAAAACATCTGGATTATCCATCGCAGCTGTACTTCTGAAAATTGTAATTTCACGGTTCGGTCTGTCAGCAGTGAAATCCAGAATCACAGAATTTCCATTAACCTCAGCGCTGAGTGAATGAAGTAAAGCGGTATGAGAATAATCTTTTGTAACGGCCTGGATGGTTACCGGAGCACCCAGAGTATTTCTCCAGGGTATAAGCAAATTGATGTATTTTCCATTTCTGATACTGATAATCGCATACCACCACGGCAGGTTATCTGCCGGCCGGTCGGTATAGGTTTGGATACCTGGTGCAATATTTACAACCCGTTGAGTTTCACTCATGTTCTCAGCACTTATAATCGTGTTTGATCGTCGAATCTCAAAAATCGTATCAGCCGTATCCGGTACATCACGCCAGCTTATAATAACCTCTGAACCGTTAATTTCGGCATTGATATACGAGACAATGGGTGAATTCAGCCCTGAATTAACATCCTGCGAGTATAAGTTGATAGTAAAAACGGCAAAAAGCGGCAGGAGCAGGGCCGAAAATGCATTGTATTTCATCCCTCACATTATCGGCTGATTGATTCATTTACACGAGAGCACGGCAGGGAGTAGGATAATTTCATGGCTAAACACAAATCCGGTATAGAAATGTATAAAACAGCCTCTTCAATCGAGAAACAATCCCGAAAACCAAAAACACCCACCAGCCGGACAACTCCCTCCAAACCGGCAGCTCCCAAAGGTTTTCTGAAAGTCACCGGTGAAACCAAAGATTCCAATCAAGGTAAAGCCGCCCGGCTGATGCTTCTTTTAGGCAGCGATGAAGCCGCCCGGGTGATGGCTGAACTCGACCCTGAAGAGGCTGAAAAAATTGCACGTCAAATAGCACTGATAAAACGTGTTGACGCCGTAGAAGCCCGAGCCCTCCTGGATGAATTCGGTGACCGCTTCGGTAATCTTGAGGTTCGGCGAGCCCGGGGCGGTATCGATGCCGCCCGGGAAATCCTGAACACTGCTTTCGGTAAGGAACAGGCGGCGAAAATAATCCTTAAGGCCGTCCCCGAATCTGTGCCTAAACCCTTTGGATTTCTAAATGACCTCACCTTTATACAAATTGCAAATCTTCTCCGTAAAGAAAATGCGATAACCCTGTCCCTGGTGATGGCATATATAAATCCTGCCCAGGCCTCAAGACTTCTGGAATCCCTCCCCGATACTGAGCGGGCCGCAGTCATTCTGCGAATGGCTCGAACTGAAAAGATCTCCAGAGAAGTTCTCGCTACAGTCGAGCCTACGCTTCAGGAAAAACTTCGGCTCATTGGTAAAGACGACAGTGAAGATATGGACGGCCGTTCCGCTCTCGCGGAAATACTCCGCTACATGGACCTCTCAGTTGAGCGCCGTCTGTTGGATACACTTGAAGAAGCAGATCCTTCCCTTGCAGAACAGGTTAAGGAAAAGCTTTACACCATGGACAGTGTAATTCACATAAGAGATAGAGATTTGCAGAACATTCTTCTTGAAATGGATGAGCGGAACATTGCCCTTCTTCTCAAGGGACAGCCTCAGGAGATCCGTGAACGAATCAATGACTCTCTCAGCTCCCGCCGGCGTATTATGGTTGCCGACGAGGGAGATATAATGGGCCTCGTTCCACGTTCTGATGCCGATGCGGCTGTAAGGGATTTTCTTGAAAAAATTCGTATTGGAGAAGAGAGTGGAACCTATATCATTATACGTGAGGAAGCTGATCTGATCTGATACCATTTGTTACAATGCTCTTAGTCTCTCTATATAACGTTGAAGCCGGCGTGCGCGGCTCACGGCTCTTACCAGAAATGAATCGTCTTCTTTCGGTAAAGGCGGTTCGTCATGAAAGTCGGCATATACTTCATCCATACCTTCAAGGGCGCTTACCACATCCTCGGCGCTTCCGCTTCCAGCTGCATACTTATCCCAGGCATCACCAATACGATTGAGGCTGCAGATTTTATCTTCAAGAAACCTGACAGCCTGTTTCCTGGTATAATCCCTGGAATCCATCAGGGGATTTATTTCAGTGTTTTCCTCCGGGGGAAGATGATCTGAGGTTAGAATACGTTCAGCTTCCTGGAAGTTTATTACAGGCAAGCCAAGATTGAGCCCGCCGGGTTCAAGAACATAAAGCCTGTTATTTCCCGAATATCTATCCTTGAGTAATGACGCATACCCTTCAAGTATGGAATCGGTATTCAATGGATTTCCAAAGGCATCCGCAGATTTCAATCTGGGGCGTTTAATTGATGCTTCCCATCCGGGGTGCGGATTTAACCGGCTCATTGATGATATTTGCCATCGATGAAAAGAGCTGCCCCGGGCATGAGACTTTCCCGGTGTATATGCAAAATCAAGTCCCGTTAATAATACTTCGCCTTGAGATAGCCTCAGGGATATCTCAAGAGCTGCCAGTCCGACAGAGCCCAGTGGCGGGATGGAATGCTCTCTGAGTCCGAATTCATCCAGGCTTTTAAGAAAATCAAGTTCGGCAAAGTTGGATGAAAACAGGTAGCAGGTTCCTCCCGTATGGGTAATACATGGAGGGTAGGAGCTGAGATCGGCGAAGATTGTCATTCCATCGGCGAAACTGTCATGGAAATCCAGTAGGTTCCAGGCTTGAGTATCCAGTACAGCAGCGGCATCAGGTTTAATCCCGGCACTTTTCAGGGCCGGAAGGGCGGTATCAGCGGCAACAACCCAAAGGTTTTTTCGGTGTTTTTTGATAAAATTCAAGGATGATTCAAGTGATGGGCCGGCCCCGACAACAATGGGTACGCTGTCTATTTTCAGGTCACTCAAATTCCGGAAATTAGTTGTTCCGTAGGCTATCTCTGTTAAATTTGCAAATATATGACGAATCCATTCCCTCCCCAGACGTCCAAGGGCATGTCGATTCCGCCAGTATGTCGCTAGATCTTCCATCAGGAACGAGGTTAAGTCATCGTATAATGCCGGGTTCAGCGAGGCTCCGTTATTCAGATTCAGACGCGTTACCCGTCGGAAACGCCATGGTCCCAGACTGTAAAGAAGAGCGTGGAGAGATTCCTTATCAGAGAGCCTGACGTATATAATTCGTGGGTTTTCCCTGACATGAGTTGAGCACAGGGCCATCAGTTCCTGAGATTGTTCAACGGCGAGAATGATTGAATCCGCAGTTATTCTGCCGGCAAGTACTGACAGTCCGTAACCAAGCAGTGGAGAAGGTACAAAGTAGATGCATCGATTTTCGATGGGGGCCGATTCGGCCGCCTTGTCCGGCCTCTTCCCCGGCTGATATCGGGAATAAAGGTATCGCCCCTCAGCATGGACGGTTAAACCCCGGCCGGTTTCTTCTAACCGGGGTTTATTCACGTTATCCCTGCTTCGGGAAGATTCGGTTGTAAGCTTCGCTGAAATTATTCTCAAAGAGTTTGGATTCTGTATCAACTACAGCAGCCTGGAAATCGTTCTGTCTCGACCTTGCAAGTTCATAATCAACAAGGCTGTCCCAATAATCGAGCTTTTCTGCCGTATTGGAGGATGCAAGACTGAACAGGGCCACCGCGCCGTTTAAAACGACGGGCCGGGATATAGACCCGACTTCTTTGAGAGTTACAATCTTGGACCAGAAATCATCTGTGGATGCGGTTCCGCTTAGGACCTGATCTCCGGAATTCTCCGGACTGCCGCCTATGAGTGAATCCCCGGCAAAGTTGACAGGGAACGAAGAGCTGGTTTGAACCTGCAGTCCGTTTTCTTCCATGGCTGTTCGAAAAGAGCCTGTTGAGATTGCTTTTACTTTCAATTCTTCAGCTATAACGAGTATTGCATCTTCTATGATGCCGACTTCATTCTGAAGCATATATGAGCGGATATCTTCAATCCTGCCCGCAGCCTCTGTCTGTTCTGCCGATCCATCAGCTTTAAACACCATCCAACCGTAATCGGTTTCAAAAGGTCCGCCGATATCACCCTGGGAAAGACTGAAGACAGTGTCGGTATTCTCGCTTCCGATTAATTCGGAGAGACTGTAATAATCGGCTGCGCCCATACTTCCGCCGGCTTCGGTATATCCGTCCTGAGAATATTCAGCAGCCAGTTCCGCGAATGCATCCATGTCCTGACGGCGTTCTTCGTAAAGATTCATCACCTCAGCGGCTTTTTCCTCGTCGGATACAGTTATACGGCTGACGGGAAGCTGGGTGAAAAGACCGGTGTTGGCTTCGGCATATTCAATAATACTCTCATCAGGAAATTCGGTAAAAGGAATGCTGATATAATCGTAGCTGTTTTCCGTTGAGCGCATGTCCCAGAGAAAATCAAGCTGGGCCTGTGAATGATACTGGCTGTCCAGGACATCGCTGCCCCAGGTGGAAAGAACCAGTTGTTCCCTCATTTGGGTTCTGACAGCATCCTTTGAAGATTGAGAAGAATCAAGGTAACGTTCCTCATCAAATTCGCCATTGCTGTTCCGGTAAGGGCCGAAATCGATAACCCTTCTGTCAACTGCTCTGGGGGAGGGTTCATATCCGCTGTTATCAAGGTGATAGGCGATGGCTGTATTAAATACTACTGAGCTGAAGGCTTCCTGCCAGGCCAGGTAACGTATAAATGTATAAAACTGACTATTCTGGTCGTTACCGGTATCGTAATTCGCCATGGATGTTTCGACAGCCTGTCCGAAGGCGTTATCGTAGGCGTA
>JAUUYD010000397.1 GCA_030590585.1 Spirochaeta sp. | reverse complement strand
CAATCGGCTCCTCACACAAGCTTATGCAGCCAACCCGCCACCACAGAGAACCGGGAAAAGAGGTCGGCCCAGGAAAGGAAAAGTATTGGCGTTGATCCACCGCATGGATCTCTATCAGCATGATATTTTGAGGTTTATGAGTGAGGACAATGTTCCTTTTACAAACAATCTCGCCGAGAGAAATTTGAGAATGATAAAGGTTAGGCAGAAAATCTCCGGTACGTTCAAGAATCTTGATAGAACAACCGACTTTTGCACAATCAGAAGCTATATTTCTACCGTTCAAAAACAGGGGAAAGATATTCTGGAAGCTCTTGCTAATGCTTTTAAGCTGTCTTCTGAATTGTATCTTGGTTCTTTATAGCTGAGTGGTTACAAAATAAATTATATTCATACTTTCCAAACATCCCTGTTCCTATTCGCGGCGCCACGGACGCCGCTACGTAAAAAGGTCTCTGGATTTTTATGTTAAACGAATATTAGATGAACCTCAGGGGAACTGGATTATTCAGATTCATCCGTATCGGAGTTACTTGTATCGGGAGCATGGTTTTCTTCAGCTGCTGTCATTGAAAACTCAGGGCGCAAGAGGTCAGTTGTATCACTCCCCTTCTGATGCACGACAACTTGTGAAAACGGAATCTCAATATCATGCTGAAGAAAAGTTCTCCATATTTCCAGATTTGTCCAACTTAAGGCATCTGCACGCTGACCCACATCCCGTATCCAGGTACGAAGCTGCATACTGATACCCGAAGAAGCAAATGACTGTACCCTGACCAGGATTTCCGAGTCATTCTGCAGCCAGGGATTCCTAGCAGCAATTTCTTTGAGCACTGCGATAACTTCATCCAGATTCGAATCATAAGAGACATCAACATCGTTCACAATAACAATTCTGCGGTCTTTATAGCTGTAGTTATGAATCGTACCGCCTGTAAGCTTGCTGTTGGGTATAATGAGAGTTTCGTTCTCGAAGGTAAGCAGCTCGGTATTCATTAATCGAATATGCCGGATTATCCCCTCATACTCCCCCACATGAATACGATCACCTTCTTTTACAAGCCCCATGCTTATCAGGGTTATCCCGGCAAAAAAGTCGGCAATGATGGATTGGAGGCCGAAGCCTATACCAATTCCAAGAACCCCGAACAGAACACCGACGGCCGACAAATCAATTCCGATGATCGACATCCCGAAAATAAAGACCAGTACCATCGCGGTGTAACGCAGCAGCCGGCCAATGGTGAAGGACTGCTCGGCATCCAGACCAAAACGTCTGAAGGATCGGGATTCAAGGCTGGCGGAGACCAATTTACCCGACCAGGATGCAATGGCGATAACCGGGATGAATAGAAGCAGTGTAATAACTGATACTTGTGTTTTCCCGCTGGAAAAGAACGGCTTATTCAGGATGCTGAAAAACCGCCCCATGGACCCATAGGCTCTGGCTCCCATCAATGATCCGATTGACAGGATTATTCCAAGAAACACAATGCTCCGAATGATTCTCCGGGCCCATTTGATAATGCTCCGACGCCGGCTTTCTTCTTTGACATAACGGTTTGAGATTCGCCTGACCAGAAGGCCGATCAGTAAGGCAGCGATGAGGAAACTGACAACAGGAAGGGCAAATTTCAGAAGGAAGTCCAGCAGGCTGAAAGGCATGGTGAACCTGCTGAAACTGATAGGTGTGCTTAACCATTTTTTCATCGGTATTATGCCTCTCTGGCGAAATTTCGTGCTTTACCGGCGGTTTCTTCATCAAGAAAACCGGCAGACAGACCAGCATCAAGCAGGTCTTCAATCCGGGCCCATGTGTGAAGATTGATACCCGCATTCTCCATGTCACGGCGCCCTTCATCCCCGCGTTCAATTAATACCACAAGATTATCCACTTTCAAACCTGCTTCCCTGAGCACGGCGGCGGCTTCACGCTTACTGCTTCCGGTGGTAATCAGATCGTCAAGCATAACGGCGGTATCTCCAGGCTCCCAAACTCCTTCAACCCGGGCGCCGGATCCATGGGCTTTTATCTCCAGTCTGGGATAGATGAGGCTCATTCCTGTGGATAAAGCTGCCGCTGTTGCCAGTGGAAGGGCCGCTACCGGGATACCGGCAATATGATCAGCATGGATGCCGGTGAGCAGTTCAGCGTAGGCACGTCCGCTTAAGGACAGAATACGGGGGTCGGCACCAATACGCCTGAGGTCGATGTAAAATGGTGATAGCTTCCCGGATTTCAGTTTAAACTCGCCGAGACGGAATGCGCCAACGCGGAATAATCCTTCCAGCAGTTCCCGGCGTTCCCCGGCACTCAGGCTGAGGGCGGGACCGGCGCTGCGAGTCCTCTTTGAGAGAATCCCGGCTGCAGCCGGGGCATTGTCGGTTTTGGAGTCGGCGGATGTCCGAATAGCCATGAACGATACCCTTGCAGCATCCAGAGCATCCCGCAGTTCAGCTGCGGCTTCCGCCGGGTTTTGTGCATCTGCCACCGATCGGCTTGCCGATACAAGTATTCCGAAACCATCGGAACGGGCGCCGGCAGCAACAGCCTCTTCGGCACTGCCGCCTTGAGCACCTATCCCCGGAGCCAGAAACCAGGTATCCGGATGGCGCCGCCGTACCGAGGCCAGGGCGGCCGTATCGTTACCGGCTACCACCAGGCCTATTGATGCCGCTGCGGGATTTAAATCCCATGAGATAATTTCATCAGCAACTGCCAGGTAGAATGCGGTTCCATCATCAAGTAAACGTTCCTGAAGACGTCCCGCACCGGGGTTAGTCGTTCGGCAGAGGAGAAAAAGACCCCGTCCACTACGCTTAAGGAAGGGCTCGACAGATTCTTTACCGAGATAGGGAGAGAGTGTTACGGCCAGATTCCCGGGCCTGTCCAGGAGAGATTGGGCGTAGGCTTCTGCTGTGGAACCAATATCACCCCTTTTGGCATCCAGAATAACTGGAAAATCCGGATCCATTGAAAATATATGTTCAAGAATCGTATCAAGGGCTTTCAGGCCGGCCGCTCCATGACATTCGAAAAATGCAAGTTGAGGCTTGAATGCAACAGCTACGGGTGCACATGCATCCACCACACGCTTCCCATAAGCGACAAGCATCTCGTAACTTTTTTCTCCAACCTCAATACGGGGATCGATACCGACACAAAGCGGACCGCCCTTGACTCGGGCCGCGGTTTCCAGAGACTCAAAGAAATTCATAAACCAAGTATAGCCTCAGCCTGCCGGGGTTGAGTAGTCAATCACAAGCCAGAGAACCTGCCATGGAGTCATTTCAACGGTATTCTCCACCACCGACAGCGCTTTGTTCTCAATGAGGTTGTGAATTTTATCAAATCCGGTGAAGCCTGATGGAAGTTTAACCTTCTGATATTCAGATGATACCGACTGCAGACAGAGTACTGAACGCCCGTGGGAGGAAGTTCGTTTCAGGGCAAACAAAGACAGACCCAGATCCAGTATCTCCTGCCCGGCTGTGGGATGGAAAGCTTTATGAGATTTCCTGGCTTTCAGCATTTTTGAGTAGCCGTTGAAAATCAT
>JAUUYD010000032.1 GCA_030590585.1 Spirochaeta sp. | reverse complement strand
TCGGTAAAATTCTGACCATGGGCATTGCGGCCCTTGGCGCTGATGATGCCTGCGGTAACGGTTGATTCAAATCCCAGAGGGTTTCCTATCGCAAGAACCCAGTCTCCTACCCATACCTCGTCGGAGTCTCCCAACTTGGCGATCGGAAGATCATCTTTTGTATCAATGGATATCAGAGCCAGATCCCTTAAGGGATCACCACCAATAAGCTCGGCTGTGAACTTTCGGCCGTCATTCAGATTCACCTCGATCTCATCGGCATTTTCGACAACATGGTTATTGGTCAGTATGTATACATGATCCCCCCGCCTCTCAACAATGACTCCTGATCCGAGACCTTCCTGCCTGAAGGACTGGGTCTGAGGGGACTCAGGCTGCTTCGGTGAGTTGGGAAAACGGAAAAAGAACTCGAAGGGATTCACAGTTCTCCGTTCAATAACATTTACGGTATTCACCTGTACCACTACAGGGAGAACTTCAGATGAAACCTGCCTGAAGGTATTCTGCAGTTCCAAAGCCGCATTCCGTGATTGTGCGGAAAGGGGCGCGGTAATGATGAAAGTTGAGATGGATATCAGTATCCCCATCGCTATGATGTACCGGCCTGACCGGTGGGTATTTTGAAAGTTCATACAAAGGAATATACTGCATGAACCTTGCTGGAATATTGCCGAAGTCTTACGCTTATGAAAGGTTATGCTGTGATATCGTTGAAAAACTCACCCGGAAACAGGCCCCCCGTCCTTTAATCGTTAATATTTCGACTCTTCCGTTGTGAGCTTCAACAAGGGCTTTTACCATACTTAAGCCCAAACCCAATCCCCGGGACCCCCGGCTGCGGTCTCCCCTGTAAAGACGTTCGAAGACTTTTCTTCTTTCTTCTTCAGGAACACCGGGGCCGTCATCCGTTACTTCAACCCAGCTCAATCCATCGCTGCAGCCGCATTGAATATCAATCCGGCTTCCCTCGGGACTGTATTTCACCGCATTGTCCAACAGATTACCCAATATCTGTCTCAGCCTCACAGGATCTCCAGTGAGAGGTACGGAGTCAGGAGATTTCAGATTCAGGGTTTGACCCTTATCCTCAGCAATGAGTTCATACATATCACACACTTCAGCGGCCAGGGTACTTAAATTACAGGGCACGCCTTCCAGAGGAAGCATACCCTGCTCAGCTTCGGCAATGTCCATGAGTGCCGAAAGCAGGGCACCGGCCTGATCGGTCTGCTCAACCACCATGGCAAGAGCATCTTCATACTCATCAGGATTACCTTTGCTGAGGGCCAGTTCCGCATGACCTCTGAGTCTGGTCAGAGGCGTCCTCAAATCATGAGCAACAGCATCAAGTGTATCTTTCATCCCGTCAATCAGAGATTCAACCCTGTCCAGCAGACGATTGTAGCGGTTGATTAAACCATCCAGCTGATCCCCTGTTCCCGGACTGTCCAATCTGCGGCCAAGTTCACCTGTGATGATAATATGGTCAATCTCCTTGTTCAGACGGACGATGGGTGAAAGGAGCCTGCGTGAGGAGATAATACCCACAAAGATCCCTGCAATAACGATTGCTGCAAGGGCCCAGGGATAATTACGCTGGTACATTCTGACAAGAAACTGATGGTTCTCAGTACTCAAACCGACAAAAAGCCGTGTGCCATCATCCAGAACGGCACCCGTAACAAGAAGCGCGTAGGGAATCCCGTCATCTCTGAGTGTTTTATATGTTCCGGGAGTAAGCTCAGCCAGTTCCGGGTCAGACAAATTGAAACGCTCCCAGCCGCCGGGTATCAGGGCTCCCAGCATTTCGCCGTCTGAGGAATCCAGCATTAGAAGATAAGGGCGCCCGCCGTACTCCTTCATATCAAGGGAGGCACGGTCCAGAACGGCATCATTCCCGCCGTACTGCCAGGCGGCCCAGTATGAGAGAAGCCTGGAATCCAACTCCGCCCGGTCCTGATCCCCGAATCCTATAAACAAAGAGGCAAGGAGAAGACCGTACACCACGATAGAGGAAACAGCAGCGGCCATGGTGACAATGAGGGTGAGACGGACATTGATCCGCCCAGAAGGCTTAGCTCGGATCTTCCAGAACATATCCCACACCCCGGACGGTTCGGATGAGCTTTACCGGGTAATCATTATCAATCCGGCTTCTCAATCTGGAAACCAGAACATCCACAACATTGGTCTGTGGATCAAAATTATACCCCCAGACCTTTTCCAGTATGAGTGTTTTAGTAACAACCGTACCGGTATTCCGTATCAGAAATTCCAAAAGGGCATACTCCCGGGGCTGAAGCTCAATAGAGTCTCCACCTCGGTGTACATGTCTGGTTAAGGGATCGAGAGTCAGGTTGGCCACGTGCAGTTCCTGAGCCGCAGTCGCCCGGCCGCCCCTTCTGATAAGAGCCTCAACTCTCACCAGCAATTCGGCGAAAACAAAGGGTTTCACCAGATAATCATCGCCTCCCGCTTTCAATCCCTTCACCCGGTCATCAACACTGCGTTTGGCACTGAGTATGAGTACGGGAGTCTGAATATCCGAAAGGCGCATTTCGGAGATGATAGCAAGTCCGTCTTTTCCGGGGAGCATAATATCAAGAATAATGATTTCATAAAGCCCGGACATCGCACGTTCAAGGCCGAAATCGCCATCAAGAGCGACATCCACCCCGTATCCGGCTTCTCTGAGGCCTTTTGAAACAAACGATGCGATATCCGTATCGTCCTCTACCAGAAGTACTTTCATAGTCACATTCTCTGCCTGGTGACTTAAAGGGTCAAGTCGAATTCAAAAATAGCTTATACCATGCTAAAATGAACTACATGAAGAAACTCACCAAACCCGAACGTTCCTGGGTGATGTATGACTGGGCCAACTCCGCCCACTCCACAATAATCTCCACAGCGATATTCCCCTTGTGGTTCGGCCAGGTGGCCCGAAACGGCGGACTCTCGGATACACAGACATCCTTCTGGCTGGGAACGGCCAATACCAGCTATGCCATCATAATAGCCCTGATGGCTGCCGTTCTCGGGACACTCTCTGACTTTCGGGGATTCCGGAAAAGACTGTTCACACCGTTCTGGCTGCTGGGTGTGATTGCAACCGGAGCTTTGGTACTGGTGGGCGCCGATGCCTGGGTGATCGCCATGGTTCTGTACATCCTTACCTTCATAGGGTTTGCCGGTGCAAATATTTTCTACGATGCATCTCTTCCCGACATCACCACTCTGGAAAGAATGGACATGGTATCTTCCAAAGGATTCGCTTACGGATACATCGGCGGAAGCACAATTCCATTTCTAATCAGCCTGGTGATTATCGCTGTTCTTTCAGGAATGGATTTTTCCGCCGGTCTTCCAATCCTTGGAGTAAAGATTAGTTTTGCGATTACAGCTCTATGGTGGTTTTTCTTCACTTTCCCCTACTTGAAAAACGTCAAACAGAAAAATGGAATAGATCCGGTACCATCCCCGATTGCCGAAAGCTTCCGCCGGCTGGGACGGACGTTTCGGGAGATTCGGAAACACAAGAAGATATTCCTTTTTCTCTTCGCTTACTTCTTCTACATCGATGGGGTTAACACCATCATCAAGATGGCAACAAACTTTGCTTCAAGTATCGGGGTGGGAATGATGGTACTCCTTGCCGCGGTGGTGGGAATACAGATTCTGGCTTTCCCCTTTGCGCTGCTCTACGGGAGACTGGCACAACGCTACGGTGCCCGTCCTTTACTTTTTGTCGGCATCGGGGTGTACAGCATTATTACAGTCCTTGGCTCTGTAATGCCCCTGGTACCGGTTGGAGCAGTGGTTCCGATATTTATCGCTGTGGCATTTCTTGTAGCCACCAGTCAGGGCGGTATACAGGCACTCAGCAGATCGTATTTTGCCTCAATCATCCCGGATAATAATTCTTCTGGTGAGTTCTTCGGTTTCTATAACACCATGGGGAAATTTGCCGCTATCCTCGGGCCTTTCCTGATGGGAGCATTCCCCCGTCTGGCATTCCTGCTGGGTATTGCCAATGAACAGGTTGCATACAGTTTCGGAGTCGGGGCGATTTTTATCCTCTTTCTTGTCGGCGGCAGTCTGCTTGTTGCGTCCAACCGTGTCAAAAACTGATTCGGCTCCCCTTCACTACAACCGCGGGCTGGATCTTGCAGCTTCCGGAAAAGTTCAGCAGGCGATAATCGAATTACGGCTTGCTTCCCGTCTCGATCTGAAAGATGCCGATGCACTATGTGAAATAGGGCGCCTGGAAATTGATGAAGGCCGGCTTCTTTCTGCGGCAAGAATCCTGGACGAGGCTCTCTCCAGAGATTCACGGCATGCTGCTGCAATGAATAACAGTGGTGTAGTGAATTTTCTATCCGGTAGATTTGAAGAGGCGGCAGAATGTTTCCGGTCTGCCGTTGAATTCAATCCTGAAATGGCCGATGCATGGTTTAATCTGGCGGATACCTGTGAAGAACTCGGAATGATGGATGAAAGAGATAAAGCAAATCTCCGGTTCCAGGCATTAAGAGGCAAGTGATTGATGCAGAGAGCAGAAGAGATAATCGCGGAAGTTTACAGGCAGTTAAGTGCTGCCCGTGAAAGGGGAATGAAACCCGACAGAGTGATAATGCTCTCTTCTTCATGGACCTTTATTAAAGAGTACAGACGCTCACTGGGCATTGTCGACGGCCCCATGCCCGATTATTTATCCGATGACAGCCTATTCGGCCTGGAAATATGGTACGGTAATGAACCCGAAATCCGGGTAGAATGAAATTTAAAGGATGATATATATGAATAATTCAATTGGTTTTATCGGCGCGGGAAATATGGGCGGTGCAATTATAAAAGGCCTTCTGTCCCAGGGGGCTTACAAGGCTTCAGATCTTATAGTTTCAGATCCCAGGGAGCGGATACTCTCAGAACTCACTGATTCTTTCCCGGGGATTCAGACAAGTACGGAGAATTCAAAGGCCGCTGAGGCATCGATCCTGATTCTTGCGGTCAAGCCACAGGTTTATGAATCAGTCATAAATGGTATCCGCGATATTATCCCCCCGGAAACCATTGTTGTAACCATTGCCGCCGGGCTTACCCTTGAAAAAGTGAGTGGATGGTTTGGAGGGGGGAAAAGGATTGTCAGGACGATGCCGAATACTCCCGCATTAATTTCAGAAGGAATGACTGCCCTGTGCCCGAATTCTGAAATCAATGAAGATGAATTGCAGGCTGTTCAGGATATATTCAATGCTGTCGGAAAAACCGTCATTCTGCCTGAACATCTCATGGATGCTTATACTTCGCTGGCCGGGTCGAGTCCGGCATGGGTATTTATGTTTATTGAAGCACTGGCGGACGGCGCTGTCAGGGAAGGGATTCCCCGAAGCATTGCGTACGAAATAGCAGCTCAAGCCGTATCAGGGTCCGCCAGACTCGTCGAAAAATCCGGGGAGCATCCCGGGGTTTTAAAAGACCAGGTGTGTTCCCCTGGTGGAATTACCATCGAAGCTGTGGCAACCCTGGAGGATGCGGGATTCAGATCCGCAGTAATCCGTGCAGTCAACGATTGTACTGCAAAAGCAAGGGAACTCGGTGCTAAGTGAAAGAACAGATTAATACCAGCGTCGAGATGATATGCTCAGTCAGTGAGCTGGCAAATCTCTTCCGCCATGGCCAGGATATCAAAGGATTCCTGTCTCAGGTAGTTCATATCGTCAGCCGGCATATGCAGTCCGATGTCTGTTCAATATTCCTGTATAAAGAACAGAAGGATATCCTTGTCCTTGAAGCAACTGCCGGGCTCAACCCTGAAATGGTAGGTCAATTAACCCTCAAATCAGGAGAGGGACTCACCGGTTTGGCTTTAAGGGAATTACGCCCCATCCGGGAAGGCAGGGGAATCAACAACCCCTACTTCAAGTACATTCCGGAAAGCGGAGAAGACCGTTTCGAATCATTCCTTGCAGTACCGATTATACGGGGAATCCACCGTGTTGGAGTCCTGGTTCTTCAGGACGAAAAAAGTTCCAGGTTCAGTAAAGCCGATGCCCAGGCATTGAAAGCCATCGCCTCCCAACTTGCTGCGACTCTTGAAAATGCGCAGCTGCTTATGACGCTTCCGGAAAAAAATGATCAATCCAGCTGGAATGAAACAGCCGGTCGTCTGGTTAAGGGTACCCAGGTTGTGGAAGGTGTGGCTTTGGGTCAGGCCTACCAGATGGAAGGTCCCGGAAATGATGACAACCTTATCGTTGCCATTGATGATAATTATCGTGAAACCATTCAGGACTTTTACCAGGCTATAGACAGCACCGAACTCCAACTTGAAGATCTGCAGAACCGTCTGGAAGAAGAGCTGGCAGATGTTGCATCTCTCATATTCAGCGCCCACCTGCTGATGCTCAGAGATGAGGGTTTCTTCGGCGCCATGGAGAAAAAGATCAAAGAGGGATCCCTGCCCGGGGATGCCGTCGTCAGTATTGCCAATAATTACATCACTATTTATGCTGATAGTAAGAATCCAAGATTGCGGGAGAAGGTACAGGACATTAAGGACCTTGGACACCGTATTCTCGAAAACCTGCTGGAAGAAGAAGGTGATCATGGAGATTACAGCGGACAGATTATTCTCACCAATGAACTTCTTCCCTCGGAGTTGTTAAAACTGGCAACCCAGAATGTCGAGGGTCTGGTTCTTTATGGTGGCGGGATTACAGCACATGTCAGCGTGCTGGCCCGTTCACTTCAGGTGCCTCTCATCTTTACCGAAGATGAAAGCATCTTCAGGATTCCGTCAAACACAGCCCTGGCCCTGGATGCAAATCAGGGCCTGCTGATCGTTAACCCGGATAATGCTGCACGGAAACGTATTGAACAGCTTATTGAAGGTTCCAACAGGATTGAAGTGCTGGAAGCTGCGGCAAAACCAGAATCTCGTACCGCGGATGGTGAACGTGTATATTTACGTGCCACAGTTAACCTGCTCTCAGATCTAAAACTCGCAAAACGCCTGAAAGCAGAGGGGATAGGCTTATACAGAAGTGAGTTTCCGTTTCTGATCCGCAGCGACTTCCCCTCCGAAGAAGAGCAATACCTCATCTATAAACAGGTTGTTGACGGACTTGAAAATTCATTGGTTACACTACGGACCCTGGATGTTGGCGGGGACAAGATTCTCAGCTACATACCGGACGCAGATGAGGCCAATCCGTTTTTAGGCCTCAGAGCCATTCGCTTCCTGCTGGAAAACAAGAAAGTTTTTGTCGGCCAGCTCAAAGCAATGATTCGTGCCGGCGGAAAAAGGCAGATCAGGATTCTATTTCCCCTTATTTCATCCCTGGATGATTTTTTAAATGCCAGAAAAATAGTGCTTAAAAGTCTGAGTTTCCTGAAAAGAGACGGCCTGGGACAATTCCCTGTTCCAAAACTCGGTGCCATGATAGAACTGCCTTCTGCCGTCGAAATGGCACCCGAATTAGCCGGAGAAGCTGATTTTCTATCCCTTGGAACAAACGATCTTGTCCAGTATATGCTGGGTGTCGATCGAACCAATGAGAAAGTCGCCAACCTCTTCGATGTTCAGCATCCCGCAGTCCTTCGCGCGGTTAAAAGAGTAAATGACGCGGCACAGGAAGCCGGGTGCCCCCTATCGGTCTGCGGCATCATGTCCAAGGATCCCCGAACGGTTTACTACCTGATGGGATTGGGCGTGAGAGAGTTTTCAATGGAACCCGGGGTAATCCCGGGGATGCAGAATGCAGTATCCCGTATGAGTTTAGAGAAAGCACGCAAAGACGCCGAAATCCTGTCCGGACTCGGCACCCTGGAAGAAATCAGGGAATACTTTAAGAATTTGGATTTACCGGAGCAGGCAATCTAGGAGACTTTTCCGGTCTCATATTCATCAATAACTCTGGCAAGAGTATAGCCTTCAAAATACTGCATCACATGTTCGTTGGCTTCATTCCAGAACCTGGTAGCTCTGCAGTCAGCCAGTTTGACACATTTCTCCGCAGGAATACTGTCACTGGCACAGCATGGTGTCAGACGAATACCCTCTTCCACTGCCTCAAGAATATCCCTTACATTAATTTCAGAAGCATCACGGGTGAGAAGGAAACCACCCCCGGCACCACGTATGGATTTAATAAGATCATACTTTTTCAATTTGGTGAAAATCTGTTCCAGAAAAATTGGAGAGAGGTCTTCAACCTCGGTGATTTTCTTGATGGATAGAGGCTTATCGCCAGTGTTCAGTGCCAGGTTAATCATGGCCCGGAGTGCATACCGGCCCTTTGTCGTTACGCGCATGAAGATATATTACATGATTAGGTGTAAATCCACAAGAAGCCGCCAATGCCGACGGCTTCATTTTTATAATTAGAATACGTAACGGGCTCCGAGACCTCCCCTCCAGCCGAAACTCATCGCGGCTCCACCATTATACATGGCAATATCAATTCCGGGGCCAATTTCAATAAAGAGGTTGAGTGGAAAGTCAAACGTGTATTCCCAGCGAAGGTCTGCAAATACTCCCAAATCAATCCCGCCCCCATAATAACCGAAGGTGACATCCGCCTGAGGTCCCAGGGACAGGGGAAAGGTTTCACCTTCAATATCGATGTCAACAAGTTTGAATAAAAAGTTTGCTCCTAGAGTTATTGCATCAAAGTTCCAACCGGTTCCGGCGTACACGTTCAATTCCGTTGTTTTCCCCATGGGAAAACCCGCTGTTGCAAAAAAACCTCTACCTAATATGGTTCCGAGTTTAGTTCGCCCGGCCCCGTTATCCGCGGCCATAACCGGTGCAACAGCCAAAGCTGCAACAAGAAGTACAAGAATAATCAACTTTTTCATTTATCTCTCCTGATAATTGTGATTCATTAATATAAACATTACGACAGTTGATGTTTGGATTCAAGGTGTCAGAAAATATATCTCACACCGACACCGCCATTCCAGGCGATCCAGTCATTATGAAAAAATCGAAATCCGAAGCCGAATTCACCAAACAGATTCAATGGAATATTAGGGAAGGTATATTCAAGACGTAAATCAGCTACGATATCCATATAGAAATCATTACCGAAAATGAAATTCATCTGCGGCCCGAGGGATAGAGGCATCACACCGGCATCTCCGATGGGGATATTGATCAGAGTGAATAATCCATTGGCACTGACTATGGCGGAATTCGTAAAAAGAAAATTGTAACCTGCTGTCAGATTACCTTCAAACCAGTTGGAAAACCTGTAACCGAATGTAACACCTGACGGCATACCCATCAATAATCCGATTTTAGCCCGTCCGTCGGAAGGCATCTGCAGGGTTTTAATGTCCTTATCATCCTTGATACTTTGTGCAGTCACCACAGTAGTTAAAAGTACTAAAACAGCAAGAATCATCCATAACTTTTTCATATAACAACACCTCCGAAAACCAATATAAATCTATTTAGACATTTTAATACAAACTAAATCCCTATAATAGAGACGACGCGGATATCAGAACGCTTTTGATGTCACCCTGTTCAGCCTGGATGCAAAAGCCACCGGATCTTTAAGGGATACGCCTTCCACAAGCAGTGCCTGTTCAAAAAGCAGATTGGCCACATCATCCACCAGATCGTCATCAGACGCTTCTGCCAATCCTTTCACTACTGGATGATCAGGGTTCACTTCCAGAATAAACGTGGCTTCGGGAATGTCTTTCTGGCCCATGGCCTGAAGCATCTGACGCATCTGTGCCGAAGGATCAGCATCATCAGAGACAAGACAGCTCGGCGCGTCAGCCAATCTTGCCGATGCAACAACGTCCTTAACTGCTTCACCCAGAACTTTCTTTATCTTCTTGAGAACCGGTTTAGCGTCTTTTTCCTTCTTTTTGTCAACGTCGGTTTTCAAGTCATCCAGGGCACCTGAGCGGTTGATGGCTTTGAGCTCCATTTCCTTGAAAGGACCAATCATCGGTGTGACAATCTCATCAATCTCATCCGACATAATGAGAACCTCATACCCCTTTTCCTTGTAAGCCGCCAGGAGCGGGGACTTGCGCAGAGCATCTTCATTCTCGCCGGCAAGATAGTAGATGGCTTTCTGGTCTTCAGGCATTCTGTCCTTGTAGGACTCAAGACTGGTCCAATCATCCACGGCCGTGGACTTGTAGCGCACCAGATTAATAAGCTCGTCTTTATGGCTCCAGTCGGAGTACATTCCTTCCTTCAGCGGGCGGTTGTACTGCTCAATAAAATCGGCATATTTCACATCGTCTTCAGACAGCTTTTTGAACTCACTAAGCAGTTTTTTGACAGAAGCTTCCCTGATTTTAGCCATCACCCGGTTCTGCTGGAGAATTTCACGGCTGACATTCAAAGGCAGGTCTTCCGAATCTATCACACCCCGGACAAAACGCAGATAAACGGGCAGGAGTTCCTTGTCGTCATCGGTGATGAAAACACGTTTGACATAGAGCTTTACACCAGGCTTGTAATCCGCCTGGAACATATCCATCGGTGCGGTTTTGGGAATAAAAAATAAGGTGGTGTATTCCAGTGTCCCTTCAGCCTGCATATGAATGCGGTACATGGGATCGTCGGAATCATGAGAAATTGTTTTATAGAATTCGTTGTAATCCTCATCCTTCAGATCGGACTTGGACCGTTTCCACAAAGCGCTTGCGGCATTTACCTGTTCATCTTTTTCTTCAGTTTTCTTCTCATCATCTTTACCGGTGGTTTCACTCCAATGGAGATGAATGGGAAAAGCGATATGATCGGAATACTTCTTGATGATCGTTTTTACCTGCCACTGAGAATCATATTCCTTACCCGCATCATTGAGGTTGAGAATAACAGTCGTACCCTGTCCCTCTCTCTCGGACTCTTCAATGCTGTACCCTGAATTACCGTCGCTGGTCCATTTCCAGGCTTTCTCATCGCCGGCTTTTTTTGAAATGACCTCTACCGTATCGGAAACCATGAAGCAGGAATAAAATCCGACTCCGAATCGTCCAATGAGGTTCGAATCCTTTTTAGCATCTCCGGATAGCTTCTCCATGAAGTTCTTGGTTCCCGAACGGGCGATAGTTCCCAGGGAATCGGAAAGCTCCTCTCCATTCATTCCGATACCGTTATCCTCAATCACCAGGGTATTCTCTCCGGCTCCGTCAATACGGATATCAACCCGGGGAGTGAATTCAAGGCTTTTCAGCGAATCGTCGG
>JAUUYD010000430.1 GCA_030590585.1 Spirochaeta sp. | reverse complement strand
GTTCAGATCTGGAACATACCTGGCAGGATTATACCCGTCAGTCCGGAGCTTCTGAGGAAATGCTCATCAAGGCTCTGGAAAGCGATGGGCGAAGTAAGGCCGATATCCTGGATGAGTGGCGGGAAGATGCCGTAAAATCCATCAAGACCCGGCTTATTTTCGGCAGAATCGTCGAAGATGAGAAGATCGAAGCTGCTGATGATGAAGTAGCCGCAGAAATCGAGAGCCGGGCCGAAGAATTCAAGATGCCGGTTGAAGAATTGGAAAAAATGTTTGGCGGTCCGCAGTTCAGGGAGTATCTTAAGAACGAATTGGCCCAAAAGAAGCTTTTTGACTTCTTATTGGGTGCTGCTTCCGTCAAAAAAGGCGAGAAGATAGACTATACTGAGTTAATGGGCGCCTAGATATTTATCAGGCGGTACCGATTGGAGATATAATGGACATCAAGGCTGCCTATAATCCCTTCATTGTTGAAAAAACAGGAATCGGGGAAACACGATATGATATCTGGTCGAAACTGCTGCAGGAGAGAATCATCTTCCTTGGGGGAGAGGTTCGGGATATTGATGCAGACCACATTGTGGCTCAGCTTCTGTATCTTGATTCCCAGGATCCGGAAAAGGATATCAGCTTCTACATCAACAGTCCCGGCGGTTCGGTAACTGCCGGTCTGGCGATTTACGACACTATGAGCTATATAAATGCCGAGGTGCAAACCATCTGCATGGGACAGGCCGCTTCAATGGGCGCCATACTCCTGGCCGGCGGTACCCGGGGGAAGAGGATGGCACTCCCCTCCTCCCGTATACTCATACATCAGCCATGGGGCGGTGTTCAGGGTCAGGCGGTGGATATCGGCATTCAGGCCCGTGAAATTGTCAGACTGAAGAAACTGCTCATCTGCTACCTGTCCGAAGATACGGGTAAAGATGAAAAAACCATTGCTGCCGATCTGGAACGTGATTTTTTCATGTCCGCCGGCGAAGCTGTGGAATATGGTATTGTCGATAAAATCCTGGTGAGGGAAGAAAATGGCAAGAGCTAAAACCAAAGAAGTCAAAGTCTGCTCATTCTGCGGTAAAACCTCGGAAATGGCAAAGAAACTGATCGCCGGCCCCGGTGTATATATTTGTGACGAATGTGTCGCTGTCTGCGAACGCATCCTCACCGAGGAAAGTGACAGTATTACTGCCGAGTTCACCGACGATCTTCCGGTTCCAAAAGATATCAAGGAATACCTCGACCAGTACGTAATCGGCCAGGAACTGGCAAAGAAAACCCTGTCTGTCGCTGTGTACAACCACTACAAACGCATCATGCACAAGGGCCGCATCTCCAACGAAGATGTGGAACTTGAGAAATCCAATGTCCTGTTGATAGGACCCACCGGTTCGGGAAAAACGCTTCTGGCGAAAACACTGGCCCAGAAACTCAAAGTTCCTTTTGCCATCGCCGATGCCACTACCCTCACCGAGGCCGGTTATGTCGGTGAAGATGTGGAGAACATCCTTTTGAAACTCATTCAGGCCGCGGGAAACAATATCGCGGCTGCTGAACGGGGCATCATCTACATCGATGAAATCGACAAGATTTCCAGGAAAGGTGAGAATGTCTCAATCACAAGGGATGTTTCCGGAGAAGGTGTTCAGCAGGCCCTTTTGAAGATTATTGAAGGTACGGAAGCTTCTGTACCTCCTCAAGGGGGCAGAAAGCATCCCAATCAGGAAATGCTGAAGATTGACACCTCCAACATTCTGGTAATCTGCGGCGGGGCCTTTGTCGGTCTGGACAAGATTATAGAATCCCGGGTAGCACAGCATCCTCTTGGATTCGGTGCCGATGTCCGTAAAGCCGGAGACAACAATCTCACCGAGCTGTACATGCAGATGCATCCTGATGATCTGGTAAAATACGGTCTGATTCCGGAATTCATCGGACGGCTTCCCATTCAGGTAGCCCTCGATAACCTTACGGAAGAAGAACTGGTACGCATTGTCACAGAACCAAAGAACTCTGTGATTAAACAGTACACCGTATCCATGGAAATGGATGGTGTCGACCTTGAGTTCATGGATGAAGCCGTCAGCGCTGTGGCGGCCAAGGCCTTAAAACAGAAAACCGGTGCCCGGGGTATCAGATCGATAGTTGAATCAGCCATGATCGACATCATGTTTGACATCCCCTCAATCAAGGGTCTTAAAAAAGTCGTGATCAGCCGGGACGTTATCGAGAACGGTGTTCGCCCCGAAATTATCGAGCTCGGAGAACTGCCGGCAGACGGCGGCGATGAGCCGGATGAAGTTAACCAGATCACGGCTTGACGATAAGGGGGAGCTGCCTCTCATTCCTTTGAGAGAACTGGTAGTATTCCCCCACAACGTCATACCCTTCTTCGTCGGTCGACAGGGGTCTCTCAAGGCCCTTAATGCCGCGACAAGTTCGGAAAGGGAAATATTCCTGGCATTCCAGAAAACAGCCTCAGACGATCCGAGCCCCGAAGATATTCATCCCATCGGCACCATTGCAAGGGTGGTACAGGTACTCAAACTTCCCGATGGAAATATGAGAGTGCTGGTGGAAGGACGTCAAAGGGCTCAGCTGAAGAAGATCAGGCAGAAAAAAGATGTAACCTGGGGGTCATACAAATTAATCCCCAATGCCGACGGGGCGAATCTGGGATCCCTGATTCAAACTGTCAAGAGTGATTTTCAAGCCTACGCCAAACTCCATAACAAAAAGCTTCCCAAAGAAGCCATTGCCAATGTCATCAAATCAGACAGCCCCGACAAGCTGGTGGGACATATCTGCTCCGTTCTGGAAATCGAAACCGACAGAAAAATCAAATTCCTGCTGGAAACCGACACAAGCCGACGATTGGAAGAACTCTCGGTGGTTCTTCAGATGGAAAATGAACTCCAGGGACTTAGAAATAACATATCCGGCAGAGTGAAAAAACGCATGGAGCGCTCTCAAAAAGAGTATTTCCTCAATGAACAGCTTAAAGAAATACACAAGGAACTGGGCAGTGAAGAAGCTGATCCTACCGGAGCCCAGGAGCTGGAACGAAAACTTCTTGAGATGGATCTGTTGGATGAAGTTCGGGAAAAAGCTGTCACCGAGGTAAAACGTCTGGCCCGGCTCCAGCCCATGAGTCCCGAATCAGGGGTACTGCGCACCTATCTGGAATGGATTGTCGATCTTCCATGGGGAAAACGTACTCAAGACCGGCACGATATTTCCGAAGCGGCCCGAATTTTGAATGCCGATCATTTCGGGCTGGATAAACCCAAGGAACGCATCCTGGATTTTATCGC
>JAUUYD010000044.1 GCA_030590585.1 Spirochaeta sp. | reverse complement strand
CGTTCTCTGATCATTGCTCCTGACAGATCGGAAAGAGAAAAGATACTCAAAAAGATCAAAAAGATGCAGATTTCAGATTTCCTGGGTCTCTTCGAAATAATGGGAGAAAAACCGGTCACCATCCGACTGCTGGATGCGCCTCTTCATGAGTTTTTACCCCATAGTAAAGAATCAATGGATGCGTTCATTGCTTTTTATCGTAAAGATCATCCCAAGGTGAGTGAGACTGAGATTCGTTTGCGCTGTGATATGACCAGTGAAGTGAATCCGATGCTGGGTCATCGGGGCGTTCGAGTTGCCATATCATATCCGGAAATTTACAGAATGCAGATTGAGGCAATCTTTGAAGCAGCCTATAAGTTTAGAAAAGATAAAGGTGTTGTCTGTCAACCGGAGATTATGATTCCTATCATAATGAGTCCCCGGGAAGTAAAAACTATACGGTTTGGAAAACGTATAGAAGGTTTTGAAATTGTCGGTGTCAAACAGATCGAAGAAGAGCTCAGAGAAAAACTTGGTGAAGAAAAGATTGAATACCGTGTTGGTACCATGATAGAGCTTCCCGCGGCAGCACTGCTGGCTGATAAAATCGCACGATATGCCGATTTTTTCAGCTTCGGAACCAATGACCTCACCCAGACTTGTCTTGGTCTGAGCCGGGATGATTTCACATCTTTCTTTACGGATTATAATGAGTACGATCTACTGGACAAGAATCCGTTCCAATACCTCCAGGAGCCGGTAAAAGAACTGGTAGGTATGGCTGTTGAGCGGGGACGGGTTGTCAAGCCGGATCTGAGCTGCGGCTTATGTGGAGAACATGGTGCTGAACCGGAAAATATTCCATTTTGTATGGATGCCGGACTCAACTATGTGAGCTGCTCACCATACGGTATTCCTCTGGCAAAACTTTCTATTGCACAGAAGAACCTGAAGGATCAGGCTGCCGAATAAATGAAATTCCAGTAATCATAAGATGGCTGCCTTATCAGAGGCGGCCATCTTTTTTAGAAACGAAGTATCCCGTTGTTTCTGAATTCAATCAGGTCCATTAACGCGTCGTACCGGGCAGTCATGAGAATGCCGATATTTCGCCTGTCTCCCTTAGTGAATGTCAGCATGAAGATGACAAATGCGGAGTAGCAGGCATATAAACCGGATACGGCTCTTCCTTTCAAGTGTGCGGGAATGAGTTCCGGAAAAAATATTTCTTTAACAGCATCATCAAAACTTCTTCTGGCAATTCTGAGTCTGTCGTCAAACCGCCGGTAAGTCATCATATCTTCAAAAACAGGTTCTCCAACTTCCATCTCGGCAGCTGTTAACCTTGCGAATCGTGAAACGGCAGTGACTATGGGATGGGGCATCTCCGCGGTTAATTTTTCAAAATCATCTCTGGCTTTTTTGACAGTTCTGAAAGCCTCACGGTATCTGAAGCGCCGGACACCTTCCCCGCGATATACCGGTTTTTCCAGGCCATACTGATAGTAGATGCCAAGCCCGTCGAGAAAGAGGTTGAAGACTGGAATGAACAGCTTTTCGGTCTTTGCAGGTAAAGGCCGTATCTCGTTTCGATATACATCTTCCTCTTGACTCTCAGGTTCGTAAACAGGAACCACTTTATCCCGCGGGGGAGGTTTTGAAATCCAGACTGCCAATGTTTCATATGCATCGTTGATTTCGGCCATGCGTTCATGTGCCCACTCAGGGTGTTCACGCATTTTATCAGGATGGTATTTTTTTACCAGTTCACGGAATATTGAATTCAGTTCTTCAATGGGAACTCGTTTTTGAAGCCGGAACATTGTAAGTGCGCGTCGAATTTCCATGTTGAATATTATGAGATAACTGATAAAATTGACAAGCGTTAACTGACAATCTATAATCTTTTATCAAGGAGAATGTATGGCTAAAATAATGGATCTTTTTGAAGCTTATAACAGCAGTGAACTACCTCGTGACGGCGGTTATCTGATTACGGAGCTTCTTGATGATTCCTCTCGTTACGCCAGATATGAAGTTATCTCTTATGGAAATGTTAAGGATATTTATCTGATTGAAGAAGGCATTATGTTCCAGGCAGACGGCAGAAAGCTTTATATTTTATTTGAACCTCTTAATTACAGCGCCAAGCATGTAGAACCGACATATCGTGATGACGGCCACCGTATTCCCTATAGGACAAATGAGCTTGAGATTTTTACCACGAAGCGACAGGAAAAAGTTATGATAGCCAAAGAGCCGGTTGAAACATATTCATCCTTTACGATAGCAAACGAAACAGGCCTGAATACATCGTTTGTGGTCTATAAGGATGAATCCGCCTCTCGAACAATTTTGGGATTTTTTGAGCAATCATTGTGGAAGACTCTGAATAATACCCGGACTGATGCTAAAAACGCCTGTAAAATTATCATTGAACCGCTGCGGAAGGTGATGATTCCTTTCGGGATTGAGTAATTACCCGGAAAACATTTATCAGCCGTTCATTGAGAGAATCCTCAAAGTACCCTGGAGCTCATCAATCTTGTTTTGCTGTATGCGGATCAGTTCAAGGAGTTTGTCTACTTCAAAGGCTTCGGTTTCCGGATCATCATCAGTATTGCCCTGTAATGCCGCCAGATCGTTTTCCATTTCAATATGTACCAGTTCAAAGGAATCTGCATAGTAATCAAGCTCCAACGGCATATCCGGAAAATTGCTGCTCTGTATAATTTTCTGAGCAATCCTGTGAATCTCCTCAGTTGGGATATCATCCTCATGATCAAGAATAAATGGACGTTGGAGATTTATGGATTGATTAACAATATTATCGTTCATAACGGTGCCGAGGCATTCAATCTTGATGGACAGATTTTTAGCACAAAGATCGCGAAGCCCCTCGGCCAGACTCACATCTTCAACACCGTATATCTTGTTCAGTATGAGCTTGGGCTGCAGCACTTCCAGAAAGGCTTCCGCTTTCTCACCGGCACTAGAGTCAATTTCACTGATATCAGTAATCATTTCCGTAACGGTTTTGCGCTCTCCCGGTCGCCGTTCTTTGAGAACTCTCTTTAAGTAGGCTGTGATTTTTTTATCCGACGCGAAGGCCCGCTGAAGGAACCTGAAAACATAGTTTTTCAAGAAAGAATAGGAATTCATTACAGCAGTGGTCTGAGGAGTGGTAATGATGAGTCCCGAGTTGGATATAAGGAAGAAATCAACTACGGTGAAATTGGTTCCGCCTCCCAAATCAACAATGATATAATCAGCATCAATATCCATCAAACCCTTAACGATTCTCGCCTTAACCGATTTTGTGAGTTCTCCGAAACCGTAAACCAGAACATCACCGGGGATGAAGTAGAGATTTTCCCATTCCGTCGGGCAAACCAGTTCGTTGACCGAATAATTCCTGCCGGAAATGAAATTCCCGATACCGGGTTTGGAATTACGCATACCGATGAGAGTGTGCAGGTTGGACCCGCCGAGGTCGAGGTCAACAAGTACGGTCTTCTTTCCGTACATTGCCATACTGAGTGCCAGGTTTACTGAAATAACACTTTTCCCGACACCGCCTTTGCCGCCGGCTACCGGTATGATCTTTCTATCAACATTTTCATTCAGTATCATGCAGCCCCTCGCTTCATTCTTTAGGAATTATCCGCTTTTAATTAATAAAATGTAAACAGTCGTAAAAGAAATGCATGACGTCCACTTGAGTTGTCATTATTATAGTATCATTGATGAAAGATAGTACTGAGCAGCATCATATTTCTGAAGAACTCATTCTACGGCGGAAAATCGAAGATTTTTACCTTCCCAGGCAGCTGGTAGAGGCAATTGTAGAAGCCGGTGGTATCTACACTAAATCCGATGAAACACTCATTGCCATCGGATTCCTTGATATCTCCCGATACACATTTCTCTCACAGTTCTTAAGTCCGCCTGAGAACCAAACGGTTTTGAACGGCTTGTATTCGGCTTTCAACTGGGTACTCCGTAAACACGGCGGATATCTGAATAAAATTGAAGGCGACAGTCTCATGTTTCATTACGGAGGCCCCATCGATCCTCTGGTCAAGAAAATGGATGAGGATGACGCGGTAAAATTCATGGCTCGTGAACTATTCTATACATGTGTTGAACTGCAGCGGGTGAGCAGCCTTTTCAATCAGACCAATCATAATTATCTGAACAAGATTTCTGATCGTGCCACAGTTGATGCCATACTTGAAGCGTACAATATCCTTGGAGAGCTCAGACAAGGTTACGCATCGGCATCGTTCAATGCCCTATTTCAAATTCGTATTCGTGTCGGGGCTTCCCTCGGGAGGGTGCTGATCGGAAATTTCGGCCCCGATGGTGCAAAGCAGTGGGATGTTATTGGTATGCCGGTCATTGAAGCGAAACGGATGGAATCCTCCGCACCTATCGGCGGTTTGCGGATTACTGCTGATTTTTTCAATATCCTGGAGAAAGCTGGTATTACAGCTGAGTATCACAGGCGAATTATCCGGGAAGCAAAAGCCCTGGGCAGTGTTTATCAGGATATCTCTTTTGAGGAATTATTTCAAAAAGCAAAAGTTTACCTCAAGGATAAAAAGAATGCCGAGTTTGAAACCTACAGTATTCAGGTGAATCCATCACTACCTGAAAGCATCAGAGACCAGTCAAAACTCCTGCTCACAAGAGGCGAGACCGGTGCTGATGATATTGTAAATTTCATCAAGTACTACCGGGGGAATCATTTTGTTATCAACAAGATGGAAGACCTGTTCACGTCAATGAAAATACGCATTCGCAAAGATTCACTGTACAGAATTATGTTCCCCGGAAAATACAAGACCATGCTAATGAAAAAAGACGGGGATGCCGCGAAATTGAGAGAACAGATTACCGAAGATTATAAACTGATTCATCTGCTGGATCTTCTGGGTAAACTTCAGGACTCGGTTAAGGGGAGACATTCACATGAATCCGGGGAAGAGGACGGATTTATCGGGTACGATCATTGGATGGCTGAGATGAGAGCCACTGTTCAGCGAACTTACGATCTCAACAAAGGTATCACCCACCAGGCTTATTATTTCTACAATGTTATTTTTCCCCTGTTTTTTGCCAATATCAAAGCTGCCATTCTCGAGTACCAATATATAATCGAACAGGTTGAAGAGGTTGAGGAAGCATGAAGATTTATTTTGGTATAATACTCTTGTTTTTCGCCTCCAGTCTATTCTCCGAATCGCTGACAGTTGTCAATCGTACCGGTTCGGTAATAGAACTGATACAGGCCGCACCGGCAGGTGTAGATCATTGGGGGGAAGATCTGATACCAGGCCTGGTAATACTTGACGGCGAATCTTTGATGCTGGATTTGCTTGGCACGTCTCCCTGGGCTTTCAGGATGCTGGACTCTGAAGCTGTGGTTTATATTCTGTATGATGTGATGCCTGCAATAAGCGGGAAACTTACGGTAGGACCTGAGAACCAGGCCATCCTGGCGATGTTTGCAGGATCTGTCCGCGAGCTTAAGTTCACAAACAGAACAGGTTCTACAATTTCATCACTTCGAATCAGTTCCGTTTCCGATAGTGAATGGGGCAGGGACATTCTTGCCGGAAGGTATCTCAGGCAGGGTGAATCGGCTGATGTAAGCATTGAAGCAATACCCGGAACCCTGAGCTTTGATATCCGTTTTACCCTCATCTCGGAGAATCAGGAGATACAGTATGAGAAATCAGATGTTATTCTTACTGACGGGGCTTCACTGATACTGAGGGCACAGCCTCAGGAGTGATATTAAGTCAGGTTGAGTGAGCTTTCCAATTTGTAACTTGTCCCTTCTTCCTGAATTGATTAGTTTTTCTTCCATATGTATTAATATGCTTAAAACAGCAGGAGACCCTTATTGATCAACCCCGCAGCCTTCATTGGAGCTATAATCGGATTTGTCATCGGTATTCGCGGTGGAATTCTCCTCGGAATAATTTTTGCCATGCTCGGGAGTTCTATTGGTTCCAGACTGGGTGTACGTGTATTCCGGGGTTCCCAAAGCAGTGAGAGCAATAGCGGATGGTTTTCCGGATGGGGTTCAAGTGCCGGAACCAACGGTCCTGTTTTTATGGAGACTCTATTCTCGATGCTCGGCCGGCTGGCTGCTGCTGACGGGCATGTGAGTCCTCAGGAAGAAAAGATATTTCAAAGTGTTGTGATCAACGAATTGAGGATATCAGATCCATCAAGCGTAGCCTCGGCTCTGAATATCTTCAGAAAGGCTGCAGCAGGGAACACTCCCATGGGAGTGTATTCAAGACGTGCTTCCGAAACTTTCAGGAACCGTCCGCAGCTGCTTGAAATGATGCTCATCATTATGGTGAGAGTTTCCGCGTCCGGAGGAAGTATCCACCCGGAAGAAGATCGGCTCATGCGTGAAACTGCAGCTACTTTCGGATTCCGTCCCGGTGCTTATGAGTCTTTGAAAATGCGTTACGGCGTCGGTTCGGGTTCAAACTCCGGCTCGGGCAGCTCAAGGTTTTCTTCGGGAGCATCGTCTTTGAAATCTTCTTTTGAGATTCTGGGCATACCTTCGAGTTCCTCTGAGTCTGAAATACGTAAAGCCTACCGGAAGAAAGCATCGGAATATCACCCTGACAAGATTGCCGCCAAGGGTCTTCCAAAAGATTTTACTGAGCTGGCGAATAAGAAATTTCAGGAAATTCAGGAAGCCTGGAACAGCATTCGTACTGCCCGGGGATTCTAGAAGATGAAAATCAGGAAGCTCAATCGCCGGGAGATTCTGAGCTTTCTCATACTTTTTTTTGGATGCGCACTTACGGCTCTCGGCATATCACTCTTCCTGGTTCCAAATAAAATTGCCGCAGGGGGTGTTACCGGCCTTGCCACAATCATCTTCTATTGGACTGACTGGCCTGTTGGCATGGTGGGCCTGGCTCTGAAT
Organism: Spirochaeta sp.; assembly: GCA_030590585.1. Next base: position 3,087 of record JAUUYD010000044.1, on the reverse strand, counting down.
ATTCCTCTTTTTCTGATCGGCTTTCGTCTGATTGGCGGTAGTTTCGGATTAAAAACTCTGGCAGCGACCTTGTCTCTTTCTCTTTTTATCGACCTGTTTGCATCAATTCCACCCATTACGGATGATCTTCTGCTGGCGGCATTGGCAGGGGGGGCAGTGATGGGTGCGGGTCTCGGGCTTGTTTTCCGTCAGGATTCGACAACTGGAGGAACTGACCTGGCTGCCAGAATTATTCACAAAAGCATTTCATACATCAGCATTGCCCAGGTACTGCTCATCCTCGATGTTCTGGTTGTCCTTACAGCCGCGGCTTCTTTTCACAGCTATGAGCTGGCACTATATGCCGTTGTTACACTGGTGGTTGCGACTAAAGTTATTGATATCGTCACCATCGGTATTAATTTTACCAAAGCGGCGCATATAATTTCCAATAGACCTGATGAAGTGGCTGCCAGAATATTAATTGAACTTGAACGTGGTGTTACCGGACTTGATGGGCGGGGTCTTTACACCGGCAGCCGGAAAGAAATATTGATTTGTGTATTAAGAGCTAAGGAAGTACCAAGGCTCAAGCGTATTGTTCGAGAAATCGATCCTGATGCGTTTGTGTATCTAACCGATGCACGTGAGGTATTCGGCGAAGGGTTTCAGGCTCACGGATATTAACACGAAAGAATGCCGAAATCCATTGCTGTCAGCGGAACAGTAAGTTCAATTCCGGCTCCGGCCAGTTTTTCAGGTAGAACCCCCAGAATCCGGTCCCGTGAATCCCTATCGGACGCACAGATGTAGAAAGCGCCTCCCATGCCCCCGCCGCTGAGTTTCCCCCCGAGAGCACCTTCGTCTTCGGCTATTTTAAATAATGCATCAAGGTGATGAGTTGACAGATCCAGTGAAGAGAGAATCTTCTGAGCACGGTTTGCCATTTCTGCCGCAGTAATCGGGAAGTCTTTCCGACTTTCTTCAGAAGCATCGATAAAGCCAGAGGCAATATCTCCCAAATCTTTCATAGCCGATTTTGCGGCTGAATTCCCGGGAATTGCTGATCTTCGTAAACGGCCTACAGTCTCAGCAGTTGAAGCGCTGCGGGGGAGGGCACCATAAATGATACTCCATTTTGGGATATTGAGGATCTGCCGATCGGGCAGGTCTCTGCCGCTTTTCAGCCAGGAGGCAGTACCGTTATCGGCAGCCATACCCGTATCAATTCCCGAAGGTGTTCCGTGGAATTGCATCTCAAGATGATTAGCCAGCAAATGTACTGCACTATCGTAGATTTCTTCAGGCCGGTTCAAAACAATTCTGGAAATGCTGACGCATAATGCCGCTGAAGATCCAAAGCCCCCGGTTCGCGGGACATCACTGAGACGCTGCCATTTACCGGATTCGGGAAAATCAGGTTTTTTTGAAGCTTTTCGTGCCGTATTCAACAGGGATATAAAAACTTCCCGGTCCAGTCCTTTTTCATCTGGAGTTTCAGTTTCATTACCACCATTCTCCCAGCTCAGTTCCAGTCGGCAGGGCAGTGAGGTTCCAACTGCCGGATAACCGTACACAGCCGCATGCTCACCGAACAGAATGAGTTTACCCCGGCCGGTACCCTTTCGGATCATAAGGAATCCTCAGGGCTCAGCCCTGCTGCTTCGATGCTGAGAGGATGTGCCGAACCTTTGTGTTTGAGTTCAATAAGGGCTGCATTCTCCCTGGAACTCAGCCCGTCTTTATATGCAATAAGAAGTATTGTCTCGTTCCCGGCTCCAAGACATTTCGCCGCCCCCGACCCCGGGCGATACCATGGATTCCGACTGACCAGGTCATCATACAAGAATCCATCAGGCATGACGGGAAACGCAGGGACAGAGATTTCATCGCCGAGCCTGGAGCCGAGTATGGCCAATTGATGAATTGTTTTCAGAAAATCATCAGAATCTGATTTTGTTCTGCAATGTATATTGCGGCAGGCCTGCTCCAGATTCAAAGATAATTCCAATAACAGCTGAGTACTTACCCGGTGATTACCAGTTTTTTGTTTCCAGACCTTATAGCAATCCACCGCGTGAGAGCTGCTTACAGCTCCGGGTCCCTTTATTATCCAGCAATCAAAAACATCGGGCCACTGAAGAGGCTCCCAGGCAGGTTTTAATCCTCCTGTGAAGAGGCCGGCACCGCCGTATGCTGAGCTGAGAACATCGTATCCGCTCCCTCTGCCGTTCTGCCAGCTGCGGTGAGCCTGCAGGGCTCTCCCTGCCGTTCTTTTCACGTCGATATCAACCGTATCATCATCAGCAGTTAAGGCCTCAAGCCCCTGTGTGAACAACAGCGCGGCGGCTGCGCTGGAGCCGTACCCCAGCTTCCGGCCATTAAGGTCAAAAAAAATCCTGGTATCGACAATAATTTTCTGTGTCTTTTTTTCATCTGCAGGGTGATCGGACTTTGAGTATTCTTCCCATACCGCTGAGGCCAGGGATGTTCCGGTCAGGGATGATTCATCCCTGGCGGTCTTCAGGTTCCATTTACCCCCACCCCCGGGGCAGAGGCTTTCCATTTCCAGAGAATATTCCCGTGATGGGATTGATGAAGTACTGAGCAATCCACGGCCTCCGGCAGCTAATGCAAGTCCGCGGCCTCCTTCTTCGGTTACCAGATACTCACCGGCGATGAGCAGGCTTCCCGGTGCACTCCACCTTTTTTCATAGTTTTTACTCATCCTGCGGCATCAACAATTTTTGATGGCGGCCCGCCGGGAGAGCATATTTTCATACTCAAATTATCAAAATCCCTGTTCAGACGATTTCGGACAGCTTCCAGCTCATCCTTAAGACAGAAAAGTTTCACTTGAGGACCGGCATCCATGGTTTCCCAGACAGATAATCCCTCAGCTCTCATAAGCTCACATGCATGTATAAGAGCCAGGCTGACAGGCTTCCAATACAGAATCGGAGGATTTGAGGCGAGCATTGTCGCGAACATCCTCAGATAGCTGTTTCGAATAAGCGGACCCAGTTTATTCAGATCTCTGAGTTTGAGTGCATCAAGAGACTGATCCATCAGGTATTGTGAATCTTCAATCCAGCTCTGATAAAAGGG
>JAUUYD010000121.1 GCA_030590585.1 Spirochaeta sp. | reverse complement strand
TAATACCCCGCGGCTCTGCCGCGGAATAGGGAGTCGCTTGAGCGACTCCGGGTCCAGGGCTCTGACACAGGATGCATGGCCGAGCAGTTGCGAAGCAACGACCAGGCCCTGGGGTATGATACCATTCATTATCCCAGGAAAACCTGCCCTGAATTATCAATCGCCAGTATTGTTTTACATTCACTGCAGCGGAATCTTCCGGCTTTTGTGGCTTTCAGTTTCTTCGAACAGATAGGGCAGCGGAAGATTTTCGGAAAAACATCATCAGCTTTCAGCTCGCCTTCGGACCCGAAGAACGAAACAGCCTCATCAAGATTGTCCTTGATGTTGAAAAACTGACTGAATCCGAGAAGTTGAAAAACCTCATATACTTTTGGCTGAATCTCCAGAAGAACAAGATCTCCGCTTCTGGGCTTTACAGCTTTCAGGAAATGGGTAAACGACCCAATTCCCGTACTGGAAACGTATGTAAGGCTGCCGCAATGGAAGATCAGCCTGCTGTAACCGGCTTCTATAGCCTTTGTTACCCGTTTTTGAAAGAGGTTGGAGTTGTATGTATCGATATAACCGGTCAGGTAAAGAACAAGACATCCCTTAACCGAATCGATTTTCTGTAATCGAATTTTAAGACTGTCGTCTTTCTCGATGTCGAACCCATTGACGATTTCGTTGTTGTTGGCCATATACACCTTTCGATTTATTGGAACCTGTCTCTCATTGTATGTAACCCCCGTTTTTTTGTCAAACTCAGTTTTGATATTCGAGTAACTTTCCTTTATCTTTTTCATAGTGAGAATTTACCGGTAATGTTTCGATATCTGGAAGTTGATGAGATATAGCAGTGAATGTATTATACCATTAGCATTGAAACGGAGGTTATCCATGAAATATGTATCCGTCTTCCTCCTTTTTCTGATTCCGGTTTTCGGCTGGGGTCAATCCTTTGAATCGCTTGTTGATTTTGACCTCGAACTCTCATCTCTCAGCGATCCGGGTGTTGCCCAAAGAGCCGTTGAGGATGGCCGCGTCGTCATACTGGAAGGTTTGATGGGGGATACGGAGCTTGATGAATCAGGTGAAGAAGAAGGTGTTCTGCTCACCCTGATCGGCGGAGCATGGATAGGAACGTCCGAAGTTCGTTCCTTTTCCTGCCGGGTTCTCTTCAGAGGAAAGAAGTGGCTCGATATTTTTCCTGCGGACAGGCCTGAAACTCCGGTGACCGGATACGTTCCCCCTGGAAGCCGGCTTCTCATTGCTGTCCGCGTAACCGGATACAACCGGGAAACTGGAGTTTCTGATGCTGAAATGGTGGCGTACAGGGTTCTTCAATAATTCGAATCCGGAATTCTGATATCTTTTACGCGGAGAATACCGTTCCCTGCGGAAAGTGACGCTCCAAGTAAAACAGATTGCAGTTCTCTGACATTTCCGGGCCAGTTATGATTAATCAGTACAGACATTGCAGTGCTGTCAACTCTCCAGTTCAGATCGATTCGCAGCTTTTCGAGGTAATCCCGGACCAGACGGGGTATATCTCCCTTTCGTTTTCTCAAGGGAGGAATGCTGACTCCCAGAAGATTAAGCCGGTAGAAAAGATCGGACCGGAATGTTCCCTGCTTCATACAATACCGGAGATCCTGATTGGTGGCTGCCACGATTCTGATATCAACAGATTTTACTGTATGAGATCCCATTCTCCGTACGCATCCATCTTCAATAACCCGCAGCAGGCTGGCTTGCCCCCGAAGACTCAGCTCGGCAATTTCATCCAGAAACAGAGTTCCGCCGCTTGAACTCTCAATCAGCCCGGGTCTGTCGATTGATCCGGTAAACGCACCTTTTCTGCTCCCGAACATTTCAGATCCGAGAAGATCATCCGGATAAGCCGCACAATTGACAGCCGTAAAGGGACCGTTACTGCGATTGCTGTGATTGTGAATCATTTTAGCGGCCAGTTCTTTGCCGCTGCCGGTTTCTCCGGTTATGAGGACAGGGTAGGGTAACTCAGAATATTTAATAAGCCGATTCCGCAGATCTTTCACAGCAGTACTGTTTCCGGCAATTAAATCGTATGAAGATGAAGATTCGCTCTCCGCCTGTAACCCTGGTGCACTATGGTGAATCATACGATTCAGGCAGGCCCCCATTACCTCTCCATTCACCGTCCCGGTCAGACAGTCGAAGGCCCCGTAACGCATACAGCAGACCGCCTGAGCTGTTGTCATGTAATTTGCGGTTACAATTACTCCCGGAACTTCCGGAATCCCGATTACTCCCTTTAAAAAGGACAAATCTTCAGGACCGGGATTGTAAAGCGGCAGTATGATTCCATGAGTTTCAGCTGAACGCAAAGAACCTTCCAGTCTGGTTCTTACATATTCAGGTTCAAGCCGCATATAAATCGGCAAATTTTCCCTGAGGCGGGAATAGATGGTTTTGTCCTGCCCAAGATAGAGTATTCGATACATGGTTTACCCGGAGGAGTCAGTATAATGAGTAAATTCTTATCTATCCAGCAAAAGAAAACGTAAAGTTATTATTGGCAGTTTCAGCGTAACGGAATTCAGCTGTCGGCGAATAGCTCCTGACGATTTTCAGACATGCGGTCCAGTCTGAGGAACTCGTAAGCCTCCTGCCAGTCGATGCCGATCATCCGGGCAAGCCGGCCGCCCAGTTTTGCACCGATAACCGGTACAAGTAACACACACCCGGCCAATGTATTCAGCAGGCCCGGGATAATCAGAAAAAGAGATGCTGTCAGTGTGCTGAGGTATCGGGAGAATATATCAGAATCATATCGGCCCTCGTCAATGGTTCCAATCATTCGCCTGGTTCCCAGGTCAACAAGGTAATACATGATAAAAACTCCGCCGGCTGTATTGGCAGCAAGAATTGCCATGGTAATCCAGGGACCAACCAGGAGTGAGAGCTTGAGAAAAATAATAATATCCAGCAGAACTCCCACTCCGAGACTGGCAATGATACCGAGGTAGGTTCGGATGGAGCGGGGACTGATCAGGATATAAAGCAGTCGGAAATTGAGCATGAACCAGTGTACTTATGATTCATTACTTGGACTAGGAGGCCTCCGGACCCGGGGCTGTTTTTAGCTCCTGATTCTCTCGATAAGCAGCAGCAGAAAAAAGAAAATATAACGGAATAATCGGAATAATCTCCATGGGCGGGTCAGTGTCCCGGCCAATCCCCGGAATAATCTGGTTGCTGAACGGTCGTCAGGTTTGCTGCGCTTGCCTGAAAAGACATCAAAACAGGTTTTTTCCCAGATACTTAAACCCGGAGCGAGCTGATTTCGTTTATTGGAAAGCCAGAGATGCCGGTTCTTAAGCCCCTTTCCTGCCAGAAGGAGGGTGGGAGAGGCTTTCTTGATAGCCGTGATAACATCTTTTTCCCGTTCCCCGGGAAATCGGGCAGTGTAGCGCCCCACTATCTGCAGACCCGGAAAAGTTGCTTTGAGTGCGGATTCTGCCAGCCTTACGCCTCTCATCGTGGAACCCAGGAGATAAACAGACTTGTTTTTCTGTTCAAGTATCCCAAGCAGTCTGATGATGAAAGGGTAAGTGCGGTACAAGGAGGGTATTTCCAGGCGCAAAAAACGCGCGGCATTAATTAAGAGACGAGAGACTGGAATTACAAGCGCGGCCTGAGTGATGGCCTTGCGTCTGTCTTTGTTATGCCTGGCACGCATCAGTTCGTGGAAATCCAGAAAACAGATCTGACGATTGTCCTTCAATGAATACAGTGATTCGATTGCGGCGGGAAGGGATTCATCGTCGACTACATCAACAGGTATTCCCAGAATGTGAATTCTTTTTACACCGTCTGCCATTCGTTTCTCTCCCTGATAATCGTACCGATTGCCGCCAATCCATATATGGCAGCTGTTTCGGATCGGAGTATTCGGCGGCCGAGGTGAATGGGGTGGGCGCCTTTCTCCTGGAGAAGGCGGGTCTCGGAAAGGGACAGACCGCCTTCAGGTCCTACAATTATTGCCAGATTTCTGACAGGTTCGGCAAGATGCTGATGAAGGCTTTTTGCTTCTTTACTGCTGAATTCGTTTTCATGAAGAAAAAACAGCGGCCCCGTTTTCCCCCAGATTTCCAGTAATTCCGGAAGTTTTCGAGGGGGAGCCAACTCTGTGGGATATTCGCCGCCGCATTGCTGCAGAGCCTCGACGGCAATGCGTTCCCATCTTTCCTTTTTTAACTGAGTATCAGCCTCATTGCGGTACTTCACCTGACAATTTTCAGTCAGTACGGGCCAGATTGCAAATGCTCCAGCTTCTACGGCCTGTCTGACGGTCAGATCCATCTTGCGGCCCTTTGTAATACCGGGCATGAGGGTAATACGAATCCGGAGCATTTCTTTTGTATCCGGATTCCGTGTAAGGGGTTGAACACCGACGCTACAGGAATCCTTTTTCACATTGAGTATTCGCATTTCATAAGTTCTGCCGTCAGGGGACAGGGCGGGAATCCGATCGCCGGCGGAATACCGTCTGACATGTATAAGATAGTGGTATTCCCTGCCGGTTAAAGAAATTTCCGTATCATCCGTGGTTATGGCCGGATTGACAGGAAGAACGAATTGTTTCATCAGCCGATAATCGTTACCAGGACACGGCGCTGCCTCGGTCCATCATAATCACAGAAATAAATACCCTGCCAGGTACCCAGTACCAACTGTCCTCCGGAAATAGGCAGGGTAACAGAAAGACCGGTCAGTGTGGCTTTCAGATGAGCTGCTGAATTACCTTCCATATGACGATAACCGTCACTCAGCGGGACGATTTCCCCCAGTTCCATCATCATGTCGATTTTAACATCCGGATCGGCATTTTCATTGATGGTGATACCGGCAGTGGTATGAGGACTGCTTATCAGACAAAGCCCTTCAATAACACCGCTTTCCGTGACGGCAGAAAGAACCTGAGAGCTGATGTCGTTCATGGAACTGCCGCCGGGACTGGAAAGGGAGAGGGTAACGGTCATTTTCCGGTATCCAGGAACTCTACGGCTCTGATCAGAACGGAATCAAACTCCATATCCACAACCGGAGGGCTGTTCAGCCTTCTTTCGGATTCTCTTTTCACCATAAGTCTGATTACCCTCTCTCCCGGATCCAGATCCTCACCCTTGAGATCCAGAATAAACTGGTCCACTTGAAAGCTTGTGGGATGGGGATGTTCATCAATAAATGTACCGACATGATTTTCCTGAAGAAGAAAGGCATAGGATTGAAGCTGATCTTCTGTTAATTCCGGCTCTTCCACAGGGATATCCGGATCAATACCGGTTTTATCGATATTGAAGCCGTCGGGAGTATAGTACCGTCCTGTCGTGAGTTTGATGGCCGCATTATTCAATGGAATCATCTGTTGAATTGAGCCCTTACCGAAGGAGGTTTCACCAATAACGGTAGCACGTCCGCGGTCTTTGAGGGCACCGGTAAGAATCTCTGAAGCGGAAGCCGAACCTTTGTCGATGAGAATGACAATTTCCATGCTTGACGGGACAACTTTTCCCGGAGATGCCCGGTGAACCCGGTTCTGTCTTTCCTGGCGGTACTGTGTACTGACAATTACTCCGCCGGAAAAGAAAAGATCTGCAATCTCCACAACCGAATCCAGCAGTCCTCCCGGGTTGCTTCTGACATCAACGATGAGCTTCTCAAGACCCTGAGAGGTAAATTCCTTAAGACTCTCTTCTACACGGGATTCTGTGTAAGGTGTGAATTCGATGATTCTAAGATAAGCGATATGATTATCTATAATCGTTGATTTAACAGTCGGAATCTCAATTTCCGCCCGTGTGAGTACAACATCAAAGGTAATACCACCCTCACGGAGTATGGTCACATTCACATCGCTGCCGGGAGTTCCTCTGAGGCGGTTGGATACGTCCTGTGTTGTAAAACCTTCAGCCGATTCATCCTCAATGGCATAGATATAATCTCCGGCGTTAATTCCGGCACGCCAGCTTGGTGTATCCTCAATAGGTGAAACGACTTTGACATAAGGCAGACGTCCATATGGATTCTCCGGATCAAAACGGTCTTTACTGATGTACAGACCGACACCCCCGTATTTCCCTTCAGTTGTGTCGGTCATCTGCTCAAGAAATTCATCATCCAGGTAGAGGGAATAGGGGTCGTTAAGATTTGAAAAAAGGCCGTCCATGGCACCTTTAAACAAAATATCCGAATCAACTTCGTCGACATAATTACTCTGAATAGTGTAAAGGGCCGCCTCCAGATCCTGTATATATGTTTGAGTATTCCGACTTTTATTTGTCTGGGCCGATGCAATCGGTGAGAAAAGGATCACAGCCATCAATAACAGAAGTGCCGAAGTTACCGAGATCCAGATCAGACGTTCATATTTTCTTTCCATTTTCTGATACTTCCTGACCGGATTGTCGATGTACCCCTGTAACTTGTCAACACGTTTGTCGCTTGACCAGTGGGAACCGTGGGCTTATGCTGTTAATAAACATTGGATCTTCGTTTAACGTAAAGTCCTTTATCTTAAAACTTTACGTAGATTTCGATAATATTTCCAACATCCGGGAGAGGTGTTATGCAGATAATCGCGGTAGCCAGCGGTAAGGGCGGAGTTGGTAAATCCCTGGTATCTGCCAATCTGGCAATTGCTCTTGCTCAAATGAAGAAACAGGTTATTCTGGCAGATCTCGACCTTGGAGGCTCCAACCTGCATCTGGTTCTGGGAGAACATGTTGGATCTAGAGGGCTGGGCACCTTTCTCAATAACAGCAAAATAAAAATAGACCAGATTCTTTACCCCACAGCCTGGAAGGGTCTGCGCTTCATACCTGGTGAAGCGGAACTGCCCGGAGCTGCCAATGTCAGCGTTCCGTCTAAACGACGTCTGGTGAAAGCCCTGAACAAGTTGGAGACAGACTATCTTATTCTGGACCTCGGGGCGGGAACGAGTTTTAATACCGTCGATTTTTTCCTTCTCTCCGGCTGCGGAATACTCGTGGTCGCACCGACTCTGACATCAACCTTGAATGCGTACCTGTTTCTCAAGAATGCGGTTTTCCGGATTTTATCGAGTTCCTACAACAGGAAATCACCGGTTCATTCCTTCATGGAGGATTTGAGAAAAGACG
>JAUUYD010000069.1 GCA_030590585.1 Spirochaeta sp. | reverse complement strand
TGTAATTCTCGGCTAAGGATTCAACAACTGCCGAAGCGATACCGGATTCATCCAGTGCGGCTGTGGGTCGGCTCACAAGATGATATGAGAGCTGCTGCCGTGCTTCGGAGAGTTTTCCCGCTTCCAATTCAGCTCGAACCCGGCTGCCGGCTTTAAGCAGGCTTCGAAATGAGACTGACCCTGTGAGAATAAACGCTCCCGTGATTACTCCGAATATTATCTCTAGGGGAGAACCAATACTGCCTGTAAACTGTTGGATGATCCATTGCAGGGAAATCACTGCTCCGGAGGTCAGCAGAAGACCGGATACGATGATAAAAAGTCCGTAGAGGAAAAGCCTGACGGCTCCGGACCCGGGACGAAGCCTCCACAAAGTTGAAATGAAATAACCCTGCCAGCCGACAGGATGAAGAAAAGTCGGCGGATCACCGAAAAGAATATCAATTAGAATAGCCCCGGGGATAATTGCAGCAGGAATAAATGCCGGGGAATTCACGAAGGGGTGCATACCTGATACTAGCCTGTTATGAAGGCAGAGCCTATCATAAGCATATGACAAACGATCTACTCAACCACATTATCAGCACCCTCGAAAAATGGAAATTCAGTTCCCTGCCGGCAGAAATCGCAGGAAGAGCTGTTGTCGGCTTGGGTGTTGTAATCCTGTCATTTCTTCTCTGGCTTATTTCGGCAAAAGTCGTAATTGGTATTGTTGAAAGAATAGTGAAACGGACGAAAAACACTTGGGATGACGATCTGGTTAATCAGGGGATATTTCGTCGAATTTCCCGGACCATTCCGGCAATCTTCATCTGGTTTACGGCACCGGCATTTCTCACAGGCCTGCCGAAACTGCTGTCCTTTGTCAGAATTCTGTCGGTTACAGCCATTATAACTACTGTCACATTGACGATTCTTGGTTTCCTGGATTTTATCAACACAGTTTATAACAAACGGGCAAATTCCGGACGTCGACCCATAAAGGGTGTGATTCAGGCAGTACAGGTGCTTTTCATTGTCGCGGCGCTGATAATGATTTTTTCCGTTGTTACCAGCCAGCCTGTTACCGGTCTCCTGGCAGGCCTGGGTGCCGTTTCAGCTGTAGTGATGCTGATATTCAAGGATCCTCTGATGGGGCTTGTATCAGGCTTTCAGATTTCATCAAACGATATGGTAAGAATCGGTGACTGGGTTGAGGTTCCCTCTCAGGGTGCTGACGGTGATGTAATAGACATCAGCCTTCTCAACGTTACGGTACAGAACTGGGATAGAACCTGGGTGACTTTCCCCATACAGTCCCTCACCACCGGCGGGTTCAAAAACTGGCGGGGAATGAGCGAGTCCGGTGGTCGGCGTATAAAAAGATCACTGTCCATCGATATGTCCAGCATTCGCTTCCTTGCAGAAGGGGAAATCAGGAAATTGCGATCCATCAGCCTCTTAAAGAACTATCTTGATAATCGATCCAATGAGATTCTGGAATACAACAAGGAACACGGGGCCGACAGGAATGCCAACCCTATCAACGGAAGAGCCCTCACAAATATCGGGATTTTCAGAGCCTATGCCAAAGCCTATGTTAGCTCCCATTCCAAAGTGAACTCTAATATGACCCTTCTGGTCAGGCAGCTGCAGAGCGGACCAACGGGTCTGCCCATCGAGATGTATCTATTCAGCGCTGATAAGGCCTGGGCGAATTATGAAGATATTCAGTCTGATATTTTTGACCATCTCTTAGCGGCTCTTCCGGAGTTCAGCCTCAGAGCTTTCCAGAATCCGTCAGGATCTGATTTTCAAAAAATTATCAATCAGGAAATAAAATGATACAGGATAAGATATTTGAAGACCTTAACAGTGAAAAGATATTTGATAAAGCAAATGAATACGGCAAGCAATATTTAAAGAATGCGTTAAAGCGAAAAGTTTTTCCGGATAATAAATCGATTGAAAACCTCTCAGTCTTTGAGGAAGAATTATCTGATGGATTTACAACATCAGAAAATATTCTTGACATGCTGAACCGTTATGGTTCTCCTGCAACAGTCGCCCAATACGGAGGTAGATATTTTGGTTTTGTAAATGGAAGTATGATTCCCGCCGGACTTGTTTCAAGGCTTCTTGCTGATTTCTGGGATCAGAATTCAGCTCTGCAGGTTATGTCTCCGATTACCTCAAAACTGGAAACTGTTGTCCGGGAATGGCTGATAGACATATTCGACTTAACGGATACAACTGCTGCGGGATTTGTCAGCGGGACATCAATGGCCACATTTTCAGGATTAGCTGCTGCCAGGTATCGAATACTGAAAAGAAAAGGCTGGGATATTAATAATCAGGGATTATACGGTGCAGAGCCCATCAGGATAGTTCTGGGTAAACAGGCCCATTCAACAGTGCTCAAAGCTGTGAGTCTATTGGGGTTCGGTAAAGATAATATTGAATGGGTAGACACTGATTCTCAAGGACGAATTATTCCTGAAAAAATCCCCGATCTGGATGGCAACACCATAGTGGTTTTACAGGCGGGAAATGTAAACACAGGATCTTTTGATAATTTCAACAATATATGCAAGCAGGCGAGAGATGCAAACTCATGGGTTCATATCGATGGCGCTTTCGGATTATGGGCCGACACTGTAAATGAACTTAAACATCTGACATCCGGAATGGAAGAAGCTGACTCATGGAGTGTAGACGGCCATAAAACATTGAACACTCCATACGATAATGGAATTATATTATGCCGTGATGAAGAAGCTCTTGTTTCAGCTCTGCATATGTCCGGATCGTATATCATAACCGGAAAAGAGCGGGACGGAATGTTTTACACTCCGGAAATGTCGAGAAGATCCAGGGTTATTGAATTATGGGCTACATTGAAATCGCTTGGCAGAAAAGGCCTTGGTGAAATGATCTTTCACATGCATCAACTTGCTTTACAGTTTGCCGAAGGGCTGCAGGAGGAAGGTTTTCAGATTCTGAATGAGGTTTGTTTCAACCAGATACTGGTACATTACAAAGACAATGCGCATACAAAGAAACTCCTGAAAAAAGTGCAGGAACTGAATGTATGCTGGTGCGGCGGATCAGTATGGGATGGTATGGATGTTATCAGAATAAGCGTTTGTTCATGGACAACAACAGAAAATGACATAAAGCTGTCGTTAGACTCATTTGTCAAAGCCCGGTCGTTGATTTAACGAATGAAAGGGCTCTGGCCGGCGAATGAACCATACCGTAGAAAGCTCATCCGCCGTGGAACTTAAAAAATCAGCGCCGACTTTGCCCAGTCATAATGCTTCTTTTTCAGTATCTCCCGTGAAGGCATGGGGTAGAAAACAAGTTTACCGCCACTGGCTCCTACGTAGAGTCCCCGGCCGATTACCTGATAGTTGAAAGTCGCGGAAGAGGATCGATCCACCACCTTGGTAAACTTACCTTTACCGCCCTTCAGCTCCATCACACAATATTTGATATGCTCAAGTATCTTGTCATAATAACCACCGACATTTCCGGTAAAATCATTTCCATTGAAATCCGGCATCGAAAGATCGGCAAAAAGAATTGCAGGCATGGTTACCTTGCTTGAATCTTCCACTATGTAATTGGCAAAATGCTTCGGGTTCAGTGCGGAAACAACCAGCGGATGGGCCGGACAGAGTTCCTGATAAAGTGCTGTTCCTTCCCAATCCTCCGGATCAGAATAAGACCCTTTGTCAACTGATAGTGACCTGCCGTCTCTTGTAATGAGCCAGAGAGAACCCAAAGCGTCAACAGGAACCGCTTCCAGAGCTCTGTAAACCGACAGATATACCGAGTTCTTCAACCTGCCGTCTGAATGTTCAACACAGCGCTGCCGGGCATACTCCATATCAAAACTGTCACCGAGTTTATCTGCGTCAAGCTCGACAAACATCAGCATTTCGGCGGATCCCTTGCGATTACCCACAGCCATATAGGCCCCGAATGCCGATGGCTCCAATTGGGACGCAATCATGGCTTCCATTGGGAAAAAGGTTAAGTAGTAGTGAATGCTCATTCTATCCTCCTGCTGTATCAGCGGATTTGTTCAACCGATAATTCGTAAATATCATCCGGTCCGGCTGAGCCATATGGATATACCTTGATATAGTATGTCCCCGGGCTCAGGTTTCTGTCGATCATGGCATTGTAATCATCACCATCATCATTTTCCTCAATCATATTTCCATTACCATCATAAAGTTCCATGTAGGTATCAACTACACCTCGAGTTTCTATGAGATAACGGCCCTCTCTCTGTATTTCAAACTGAACCCAGTCCGTATCACCCATGGGTGTAAAGTTACGGCGCTGAGGTACTCCGTCAGGTCTTATCCGGGATGCACTGATCATGCTGTTGTCATCTTCGAATTCATCCTTTACCGGAACCATGATATTCGCCATGATTTCATACGGACCCGTTTCTCCACCGTAAGCGTAGACTGTGACAAAATAGCTGCCTGCATCGAGTCCGGAAGCTATTATCATCGGATTATTATCCTGACCCGAGTCATCATCATCCATGATGTAGTTGCCATACTCATCAGTCAATTCCATCACGAGATCAAGATTACTGAGGGTTTCAACACGAAGAACTTCCTCCATATCCAGAGGTCTTAGAAGATCAATACGGAACCAGTCCCTGTCATTGGAATAATCGATGAGCTTAGAAAGCGGCGAAGAGCCGACATTCAAACGTGCGGCAAGGTCCTGTCCTTCATCCGGCTCCCCCGGTCCCAGAACACCCTCACTTAAACTAATCCTCAGGCTGTACTCTCCCTCATCCTCAGATGAGAAAGAACGTACTTTAAGGTACCAGGTACCCGTAACAGTCAGTGGTATCTGAATGGCCGCATTAGCTCCGTCAAAGTCATCATTCTCAACTGCCGGCCAGCTCAGGTCATCAGGAGAATACAGCTCCATATAGGTATCCATCATCCCGCCGGTGGCAGCATCAAGCATCATAACGGTACTGCCTCCTGATTCGGGAACCTCAAATGAAAACCAGTCCTCATCCCCATTTCCAAGTGTCAGACCATCTTCATTAAAAGGAAGTTCAATCATTAGTGCTTCAGCGCTTGAATTGTTCGGCTCAAAACGGTCCCAGGCTCCGCCGCCTGCGGCAAGAACAGAGGGCAGCAGCAGCGCTTCAATCCCCTCTGAACCCAGGGCAAATTCCCAGCCTCTGATCTGTGCTCCGCTGGTATTATCAATTAACTGCAGAACCAGCAGATAACCGGCACCGGCTTCATAAATAGTACCTGATAATATCCATACAGCCTGGACCGTCGGATATGGAAGTATTGTGTGATGTTTAATAATCTGAGGGGAAAAACCTCTACGGCCTGCCAGGCGGTTGGCTGTAAGATCCGCCATCAGATCTCCCAGCTGTACCTGAAGCTGATTGAAGGTTAATCCGCTTAGAAGCAGATCGCCATCTCCGGAAAGCAGGCCCGGAAGGTCTGATGATACCTGGTCCGCGGCTTCAAAGAGTCCGTTCATCACCGATTCAGCAGGAAGTGCGGCTGCAGCCGTAACAATTATCAGAAAAATAAGAACAATACGTTTCATCTGTGACTCCTGTAAGTGCCTGAATATAACCTAGTACCTGTTCAGCCTGAAACCAAGGGTTAAGCGGATATTTGCCTCAAAGATGACTGTTTTATCATGACCCTCCAAACAGCATCATCAGATTGAATTTGCTGAAGATGCTGACTGCAATCAGTGAAATTGTTGCCATAATCTTGATAAGAATATCCAGAGAAGGACCGACAGTATCCTTCAAGGGGTCACCTATGGTATCACCGACAACCGCAGACTTGTGAGCCTCTGAGCCCTTACCGCCATGATGTCCTGATTCAACATACTTCTTGGCGTTATCCCAGGCACCCCCAGCATTCGCTGTAAATAAAGCAAGCATGATAGCCGACAGTGTGGTACCTATGAGCAGACCGCCGACAAATCGGGGTCCAAAAAGAAACCCTGACAACAGGGGCATGAGAACAGAAAGGAGTGCGGGATACTTCATCTCTTTCAGGGCACCTGCTGATGATATGGAAATACATTCTCTGTAGTCCGGTTTGGCTTCTCCCGTGAGAATACCCGGGATTTCCCGGAACTGACGCCGAACTTCCTGAACCATTGCCCGGGCCGCTTTAGCTACGGCCTCAATAAGTATTCCGCTGAAGAGCCATGGTAATGCACCTCCAACCATGGCTCCTGCAAGAGTCATTGTATCAATCATGTTCAAAACAAGTTTGAAGTCTTTATCGATATCCACCCCGCCTTGAGCGTAAAGATAACTTGCAAAAAGCGAAAGTGCGGCAAAGGCGGCAGAGCCAATGGCAAAACCCTTACCGATGGCCGCGGTGGTGTTACCTACAGAGTCAAGTTCATCGGTTATTTCACGGACTTCACTGTCGAGTTTGGCCATCTCACTGATTCCACCGGCGTTATCGGCAATAGGACCGTAAGTATCAACCGATACGGTTGCCGCAACAAATGAGAGCATACCGATTGCAGCCATGGCCACACCGTACAATCCGGCCAGGGCATGGGCCCCGATTGTGGCTATTGCCAGAACGACAACGGGCAGGAACACACTGTTCATCCCTACAGAGAGACCCTGGGTGATGGTAAGTGCGGTTCCTTCCTTGGATGATTCAGAGATTTTCAATGTGGGTTTGAAGTGATAACTGGTATAGTATTCGGCCAGCTGACCTATCACAATACCGCTGACTATACCAAGTACAGCTGCCAGCCAGGGAGAGAATGTCCCGATGGTGAAACCGACTTCAGAGACATCCAGATCTTTAAAGAGATACCAGGCAACCAAAGCTCCCGAGGCCAGTGTAAGGCCTGCCGAAACCCATGTTGTAACGTTGAGTTCCCGGTGAGGTTTATCCGAGACTTTCTTCAGTACAAGAATGAGAATCCCCACGATACTGGAGAGCAGCCCTGCAGCGGCAAAAAACAGAGGAAACTGAATCATCGCTGATATCAGATCCGGATTGATTATATTGCCGGATTTGATACCCGTATAAGCCATGTAGGCCGAAAGAACTATAGCGGAAATTAAAGATCCGACATAACTTTCCAGCAGATCCGATCCCAAACCGGCGACATCCCCGACATTATCACCCACATTATCAGCTATGGTAGCAGGGTTTCGAGGGTCATCCTCAGGGATACCGGCCTCGGTTTTACCCACCAGATCAGCACCCATATCCGCAGCTTTTGTAAAGATACCGCCACCGACACGGTTGAACATGGCTATGATGGAACAACCCAGAGCATACCCGGAGACCGTCATGGTAAACGGAATATCATTAATACCCAGCCAGTTGGTGTGGATAACCAGATTTTCGGGATTTACCTCACCCATCAGCTTTCCGAACACGACATAGATGACAAGGAGGCCGAAAAGCGCAAATCCCCCCACCGATAACCCCATGACCGATCCGCCCTGAAATGCCACTTTCAAGGTGGAGCCGAGACTGCGTGATACATTGGCTTCGTTTGCTACACGTACGTTGGCCAATGTGGCAATCCGCATGCCAACCCATCCCGCAGTCGCACTCAGCGAGGCGCCCAGAATAAACGCGGCAGCGGACTGCCAGGAAACCACCACAGCAAGCAGAATTGCGATAAGTACCGCGATTTTTACAATCACCCTGTACTCAAGGCTTAAAAATGCATCTGATCCGTCTCTTATAGACTCGGCAATCTCCTGCATGAGTTCATTTCCGGGGCTCTTTTTCTTTACTACCGAAAAATTGATAGCAGCGAAAGCCAGGGCAGCTATTACTGCTACGACAACAAGACTGATCATTTATATACCTCACGAGAACTTTTTCCTGACAAAACGACGGAAAATGTCCTGAATATTAAGAATTATTGTAGATATTATAGTTTAATAAAGAATCAGGGAAGGGTTACCGGCCTTCCGGTAAGGGATTCCAATTCAGATTTTGCCGACTGAGCATCGTCATTACGCCCCAATGCTCTCCAGGCCAGCCAGGAACGGCGGTAATAGTCCTCTGAAACCTCAATTTTACCCATTTTTCCGCTGATAATGGCAAGAGCCCGAAGATCGGCGGCGATACCGGGGCCGTATTCCCGGGATTTATCAGCTGTCAAAGCCTTTAAAGCCCAGCCTTCAGCCTCATCAAAACGAGCTCCGAGGGATGCAATGGAAGCCAGTTTGTAGTAAGCCTGTGCCGCGGCAACAGCCTCATCGGCAGCCTCAGCCACACCCGCGGCTTCTATCAGCAGCTCAATAGCCTCAGTATCAGATCCCATGGCATGTTTTGCCGCCCCTTTCAGCCGCAGCTGAGCGGATCGTTCTCTCCCCTCAGTGACTTCAATATCCCTGTCGGCGAGAAGATCCATAGCCTTTACCGGGTCTCCCTCCCTGAGGGCCAGGTCAGCCCGATGATTGAGCACCGATCTCATTGGTCTTAAGTCTTCAGAAAAAACCGCAAGTGCCTGGGCGTGAGAGTAGAGTCCTTCAGCTGAATCTATATCACCGGTCATACGACTGATTCGCCCCATGGCCAGCAATGTATCAATCATGCCTTCACGGTAATCAAGAGAAGCATAAATATGAAGAGCCTGATTCATTGAGCTCTGTGCAATCTCATAATTGAGGATATCGGCTTGATTATAGCCCTGTAACAATAGGGAATCAGCCTGTCTGCGCCGGGTGTATAGTTCGGCAGGTTCTTTAGGTTTAGA
>JAUUYD010000418.1 GCA_030590585.1 Spirochaeta sp. | reverse complement strand
GACGTGATAATTATGGTCAGCTTGGAAACGATACGGAACAGGTTAATCAGCCGACCCCTGTGCCAGTCAGCGGTCTCAGCGGTGTAATAGCCATAGCTGCCGGCGGCTCTCACACAGCGGCTCTTCTGGATACCGGCGAGGTGATGACCTGGGGTCGTGATAATTATGGTCAGCTTGGAAACGATACGGAACAGGTTAATCAGCCGACCCCTGTGCCAGTCAGCGGTCTCAGCGGTGTAGTTTCCATAGCAGCGGGATGGTCACATACAGTGGCCCTTTTAGATACTGGCGAGGTGATGACCTGGGGGCGAGACGATGATGGTCAGCTTGGAAACGATTCAGAAGAGATTCGTCAACCCTCTCCGGTGATGGTAATTAATCCACTCTTGTTGTTTTGAAAAAATATGCGGCTTGAGAGGCACAGATTTGTTATAATCTGGCTACAATCATTGAGAAACTGCTGACAGTACTGCAAACAGCACGATATAAAAAGAAACCCCGGCGGTGTAATTGCTTACACCACAAGGCTTTATTGTTGGGCAATGGCAGACTCGAACTGCCGACTTCTGCCGTGTGAAGGCAGCACTCTAGCCACTGAGTTAATCGCCCGATGTGAAATGAAAATATACACGAGGAAAACCGCTAAGGCAAGTCCGGGGAGGGGTCTGGATGGCATGAAACTTGCCCCTTACAGCTATTTTGCCTCTGGAGGAGCGGCTCCGGAGGTCAGTCTTCCATTAGAAGCAGTTTGACTAACTTGGGCTCTATGACAATACGGCAGTAGCTCTCGCCGCGGTTGGTTTCGAAATAATCCTTGTGGTAAGCCTCTGCAGGCCAGAAAGTTTTAAGGGCTTCGATTCGGGTAACTGGAGGTTTGCCGTATGTACCGTCTTTAATCAGTCCATTCAGGGATGTTTCAGCAAGTTCTTTCTGATCCTCGCCGGCATAGAATATGACGGAACGGTATTGGGAGCCGATATCATTGCCCTGACGGTCGATGGTGGTGGGGTCGTGAGCACGCCAGAATATTTCCAGTATGGCTGTCAGGGATATGACGGTTTTATCGAAGCAAACCTCAACGACTTCCGCATGACCCGTATCACCGGTGGAGACATGCTTGTAGTCCGGGTTTTCTACAAAACCGCCGGCATAGCCGGGACGGGTTGTCGTGACTCCTTTGATACGTTTGCAGACGGCCTCGAGGCACCAGAAACACCCGCCGCCCAGGACGATGCGCTCAATATTATCCGTCATTCAGAACTCCTCATAAACGGAAGTTTAAGACACAACTATAATGAGATGCAAAAAATGGGAGTCATTATCTATGAATACCGCCGGTTTCCAGTTCCTTCCTTGACTTTGCTTCGGGGGAAGGCCAGATAGGGGATTACCACATCGTTTTTATCCCCTCCGGTACCGTCATAGGTGATGGACACCACGGGAACACCGGTGATTTCTTCAATCTTGTTCCGCATGGCTTCGGTTATGAGCCCGGCGCAGCAGAATGATGGGCTGGTTTGAACGAAGAGAGTTAAATCGTCATGCCGGTTTGAGAGGTAATGAACCTTCAGCAGGTTTTCCATCGACTCACCGTGGTGCTCCAAAGTGACGCCGTAGGGTGCCAGTATGGCTTCGGGGTCGTCATCGAATGCTTCTTCGGGACCTGCCAGGGGAGCAAAGAGTTTGTCGTAGGATCGTTCCAGAAGCTTAAGAGCTGCCAGAAACACCTTCCAGCCTGCCACTGCACTGTAGCGTTTTTCCTTGAACAAGCGTTGAAAATGGGTGTTGGAGATCATTTTGGCATATCGAGTATAAGGCATTGTTACCACTTCTCCGCCTGCTGATTCGATGTAGCGGATGAGGTTCTGGTTCATTACATCATTATCCCGGACATAAACATCACCGAAGATGGCCACTTTTGGGCGTTGAGTTTGAGTCATGGGGATGGCTTCAAACCTGGTGACAATATCCTTCGCGGCATCCATTTTTTCACCCCGTCCTGCAAAGACTTTTGACAGCCGGTCCCGGGCCATGGTGAGTACCCTGTCGGTTTCACCGGGAGTATCCTCGTAGGGGCGAATCCGGCAGGCGATGCGTTTGAGAAGTCCGCCGAACATGTAGGCGTAGTAGGTATTTATCAAAGAGAGTGGTGTGGTGGCGGTGAGTCCGATATTATCGATATGGATTTGAATATGTTCCAGGCCGCCACCCTGCTGCTTGAGCAGAAACATTATGTGCCTGGGGTAAAGGGGAATATTGCAGGTCCAGGTACTTTTTAGCATCCAAAGAACGGTATTTTTCGGATCAAGTTTGTGTTTACCGACGTAGTGAGCCACCTCCCGGGCAATAATGCTCAAAGGGAGACATTGACCGGCGGAATCACGGCTCCCCTGGCGTACCAGATCGTCGGTTTCTTCCAGCAGGCGTGCGTCTATCCCTTCCCGTCGGAGATTCGCCGTGACAAGGGTCATTACATCAGCATCCCAATTAGGTATGAGCATCACCTTGCCCCGGATGTCCGCGGCACTGCCTTGTTTGAATTTCGGGATGACATAGTCCGCGTCCCGGGGCTGTTTCCTGTCTTTACTGTAGAAATGGTTTCGGAAGGAGCGGACTCCGGCTTCCACTCTGGTTCCGTATCCCACTGTGGAACCATGGCCGTCGAGTTCCAGGATGAGATAGGGTTTGCCTTTATTCTCCCAGAGTTCCCGGACATAGGGGATGACGAAAGAATCTGGAGAACACATAAAGCTGCTCACCAGTACGGGGTAACTTCCCTCCATGTCGGCTATGCGCTCGGCGTATTTCATGATTCTTGCGGCGTAGCTCCAGGGAAGATCGTCAACCCCGTCGGCATCCAGCATGTCCATGTCAAATACCCGGGCTCCGGTTTCAGAGAAGAGCCGGGGTATATCCTTATTCATCTTCGAATCGGCAACCACATATGAGCGCCCCAGAAGGATGATGTTAATATCATCTTCCCGGGCTCTATCAGCATGAAAGCGGCTGAGTTCGAGCAGTTTGTCTTCAAACCAGTCCCGGGATACTCTCCAGGCGGTCTCGAATTTTTTCATATCAAGTGTAGTTCCGGGTAAGTCTTCAAGGGCTTTGTGAACAGCGGATTTACCCCGGAAATCCTTCCATGCGGTTTTCACCAGGGGGGTGATAATCCGACCCTCCGGAGCCAGTTGTTTTACAAGAGAGGGGGCGAACTGACTGTAGTAGCAGTAACTGTGGGTATCTCCTTTTGGTCCCTTTTCGTCCAGATAGAAGGGGATAAACACATAATCCACCTGCTCTGCGAGCCGGGCTACCCGGCCGTGGAGGGCTGTCATCGGGGCACAGAACTCGGCTCCGGTGAGAGCCTTGCCGCTTTCAATCGGATCGGTGCTGCGGTCGATGATAACGG
>JAUUYD010000050.1 GCA_030590585.1 Spirochaeta sp. | reverse complement strand
GAGAAGATTGCACATGGTAACCGCATCTTTCATAAAGCGCTTTCGCCTTCGGATTCTCATAGACCACAGTAAGAGTGAGCTTATTAAAACCTCTCTCCCTGGCAAAGCCCTCAGCATAATTAAGAAGGTGAGTCCCAATACCCTGATTGCGAGCATTCGCGGCGACAACCACTGTGTCGATGTAGAGCTCGTTTTCTTTGGGTTTATGGTAAAAGGAAATATTGAATAGGAGGGCTTTGATTATACTGATCAAACCATATTGGCGGTACAGTTCCTGGTTGGTGAAAATTCGGGGTGTTCTTTGTTTGGGTTGTCCGGAAAACTGTAGAGAAAGGAAACCCAGGACACGGTCTTCAGCAGTTGCAATGAAGTCATGGTCAACAGATTCGATATCAAACAGACCAAAATCACGGGCAAAAGAGAGTTGCTGATCGATTTGGCGTGTCACAAATCTTAATTTCGAGGAAAATCCTTCATTGAAGATTTTGAGGATGTCTTCATAGTGAGCAGATGTGCCTGGAACAACACTTATTTCTTGTTTCATTTGGAACCCCAAGAATCTATGAATATTAAAGTTTATCCGCTCTGCAATAATACAAGTTTTATACCTGATATTAGCTTATACAAGCTGGAATATCACCTAAAATATCCTCAGCCCAATTAGGTACAGGGTCAATTGACCATTCGCATCTACCCTTCTTTACTATTGCCACTGGCTGAAAGGGATTATTACGGGAAGAATTGTTAAATAATCTGGCTTCGTTAACCAAGGGCAATACTGTCGTAATATTTTTCATTGTGCGGGGTATTCGGCTATGTATTTTGTCAGTGGGCACATTGTGTCCTCCATTACTTACACGCTGATAAACCCGTGCTTCGTTTAGCCCGGGATTATCCAGATGGATATAAACAAGAATGATTCCCAAACGAACGAGTGGAATACAGCGGGTTCGCAACGCGAACTTGCGAGAAGTGAACTTGTTCATTCTGACGGGAGCTGGTCGCAAGCAAGCTTGCTCGCTCATGCAGCCTTGCTCGTTCCTTGGCTCTCGCCTCCGGTACGACCCTTGATCTGAGTGAGAGCAGGGAAGGCAAGGGTTCATACCCCGCGGCTTGCCTCAGGTTGCATGGCCGAGCAGCTGCGAAGCAGCGACCAGGCCCTGGGGTATGAAACCTTTCATTTCGTAGCCCAGAGTTTTAGCATTGGCAATGAAATCTATCTTTGACACATGAGAAAAAACTGTTTCAAAACAGAAAGATATGCCTTCATGAATAAGTTTCTCCCTTATAGAGCGTTAGAGGTCAATTTCCTTCATCAAAATATATGGTGTTCATAATTGGTTTACATTCGGGCTTCATCTTTACTGCAGAGGTATAAAATGATTTTTAATAATTCGAAAATATGGTTTATCGGCATTACACTGATCGTTCTATCAGCAGCTGCGGCATTTGCAAACGGTACTGTTGAGGATGGTGATTACGGGTATTACGGCCGAAACGGCAATATGGGGATGCGTGGTAATCGTGGTATGATGGATGATTGGCAGGATGTGGAAACCAGAACTGTTGAGGGGAAGTTCTCAATGGTGGATGGAGAGTACCCGGCAATTATCACTGATTCGGGTGAGACTTTTTACCTGATGACGCGCCCGTTGTTGGATGAAGACCAGCTGCCCCGGGAAGGTGCGGATCTGAAAATCGAAGCTGTTCAGTCTCCTATGTCGCCGGTTCATCTGATGGTGCTTTCCGGTGAAGCCGACGGTGCTGTACTTGAATCTGACTGGAACGGGCCTGGTGAATATGGAATGATGGGTGGTGGATATAAATCTGGCGGACATGGTTATGGTGGTCAAAGTATGGGAGACAGCTATGATTGTGACATGGATGATGGTATAGGCCGGCAGGGAAAGAATGGAGCACCGCGAGGTTGGGGAGCTTCTACTGCGGACGACGATCAGTAAGTGATATACCCCCGGCAGCTGATGCGTCGGGGTTTTTTAGAGGTAAATGATGACAATTCTGGTAGTTGAAGACGAAACCCAGCTTAACAAGATGATCAGGGATTATCTGGAAACCCTGGGCTGGGCTGCCATCGGGGCTGAAAGCGGTTCTGAGGCTTTGGATCTGTTCCGATCGGAATCGCCTGATTTTATCCTTCTGGATATTATGATTCGGGGTCTTGACGGTCTGGATGTGATGCGCCGAATCCGGGAAAGCTCGGATGTCCCGATAATCCTTATCACTGCAATGGCCGAGGAAGCTGACAAACTTATGGGCCTGGAACTTGGTGCCGACGATTACATCACAAAGCCCTTCAGCCTGAAAGAGATGGCCGCCAGAATCCGTACGGTGATGCGCCGGGTTAACAATGCCGCTGATGTTGATGAATCAGAACCGGCAATTCTGTCGGTGCGGGATATTGAATTGGATTCTGAACGCCGGATGGTTAAACGTTCCGGTATTCTGTTGGATCTGACGGCGGTTCAGTTCGATATTCTTCATGGTTTCATGCGTTCTCCCGGTCGTGTATTTAACAGGACGGAGATAATGGGGTTTTTTCAAGACCAGGTATGGGAAGGTTATGAGCGGACCATAGATGTTCATATCAAGAATATACGAAAGTCACTGGAGCCGGACCGCAACCATCCTGTCTATCTTCAGACTGTACGCAGTGTCGGATACCGGTTTTCAGAATGAAATCTTCCCTGGGGTTCAAGATTCTCGGATCTTTCGCTCTCATTGTCCTTTTGGCCCTTGGGGCTGCAGTAGGTACGGGAACCAGGCTCACCAGAGCCAGATACAATAAATTCGCCTACCAGCAGGATCTGGCCAGGGCGGAATCTCTATCCCTGGCTTTCGGTGAGTGGACAGCTGAGGCCGGAATTTCTGAAACGGCTCCGCCGCTCCCTCCGTCAATTTCCCTGATGAGTGTGATGATGGGTCATCGTATGGAGAGAGGGATTCCCATGGAGCATATGGAACCCGATCGCATATTGGTGACAGATCTTGCCGGGACTGTACTGCTGGATACCTTTGGATATGGGCAGGACCGGCTGGACGATAAGAACCTGGAGCGTATAACTGTCAAAAACGGCAATGATGAAGTCGGCTACCTCTATGTCGGGAGAATGATTCCGGATTCGCACCGTCCTGCAAATGTGTCATTTCTGCGTACTGCAAGTTTGATGACATGGCTTGTTACCGGGGTTATTTTCGTTTTCGCAATGCTCCTCGGACTACTTCTTACCAGGCACATTGTCGGTCCGGTGAAAATCCTGAATACGGCAGCCCGCAAGGTAGAGGGAGGGGACTTGAAGGTACGGGTCCCGGATAAGCGAAGTGATGAGCTGGGTGAACTCTCCAGGGGATTCAACTCCATGACCAAATCCTTAGAGTCCGCTGATAACCAGCGCCGCCGTCTTATCGCCGATTCGGCTCATGAGCTGCGCACACCTGTAAGCCTGATTCGTACCCGTATCGAAATGATGGAAGAGGGTATCTATCCGATGGATAAGGATGGTCTTAACGCCCTGGCGGAAGAATCGGACCGCCTGATCAGTCTGGTTGATGAATTGAAAACCCTGGCCAACCTTGAATCTTCAGGCTTGGAACTTTCCCGGGAAAACTTGAGCCTGCCTGAACTTTTCCGTGAAGTTGTTGAGTCGGCAACACCCGTTATCCGCCGGGGGAAAATCGATGTGGAAATCGAATCACCCCCTCTACCGATGGTAAGCGGAGATTGGGGGAAACTGCAGCGTCTGCTGAGCAACCTGCTATCCAATGCCCTTCGTTATGCTGAATCCCGAATCCTTATCAGCGCCAATCCGGCAGCAGGGAAGCCCGGATGGATAGAATTGAGGGTGGAAGATGATGGACCCGGGATTCCCGAAGAGGGCAGGGAGAAGGTTTTCGAGCGCTACTACCGTGTAGATGCCTCCAGAAACCGATCCTCCGGAGGTTCCGGGTTGGGTCTTGCCATCTGTAGAGAGATAGTTCGGGCTCACGGAGGCCGTATTCAGGCCGGTGTTTCCGATGAATTAGGCGGGGCTCAATTCAGCGTAATGCTTCCATCTGATACTTAACCCGGGCTATTATCTCATCTTATGAACAGCTACGAGATAATCACTAAAGTCTTCCCCGTTTTTCTTCTATTTATCCTTGGATACATTTTCCGCCGTACCGGATTCTTATCTACTCAAACCGCTTCACAGATGAAGAAGCTTGTGGCGAATATCACACTCCCGGCTCTGTTGTTCCGGGCCTTTTTGAGCCTGGTCCCCGGGCGGGATGAGCTGCTGTTGGCTTTGATGATGTTTGTACTCAGTGGGATTCTTCTTATCGCTGCTCAGCTTTTAATGCGCCTTATTGGCCGGAAGGGCGATATCCGCGGCTATATGGTGAGCGGTTTTGAAGCGGGGATGCTCGGTTACGCCCTCTTTTTGTCGGTGTTCGGTGACAGCGCACTGCCTGTTTTTGCTTCTGTTGACCTCGGACAGGTTCTCTTTGTTTTTATCGTTCTCATGCCTATGCTCCTGGCCCGTCGGGGGACCGGAACCGGTACCGGGGCAGATAACAATCCCGTCCGGGCGGCGTTAATGAATGTTGTTCAAAGCCCTGTTGTATGGGCCATTTTCTCAGGCCTTATACTGGGGAGTATCGGCCGGGCCCTTCATATATCACCAGCGCCCTTTGCTCCTGTTTCCGGCTTTCTGGAAATTCTCGGTAAGCTGACAGTTCCGGTCATTGCCATTGCCATAGGGTATGAACTGAGTTTCAGCCGTAATCTTATCGGGAAGGCTCTGGTGTTTGTATTGATTCGCAAGCTGGTACTATTAGGACTTGCTTTACTTCTGATGCGTTTTCTTCCGGTAAAGAATAACCTGACGTCCATGGCCTTTATGACGATGCTTCTTCTGCCGCCGCCCTTTGTCGTTACTCTGGCGGCAAAAGAGGAAGAGTTGGGAATGGTGTCGGGAATTTTATCTTTGAGCACCGTTGTTTCGATTCCAGCCTTTGCTGTGGCTGTACTGCTGATGGGGATATAAAAGAAGTTGCAGCGGCTAATCCCTGTCTTCTTTCTCTATAACCAGTTCCTTAATATGTTCAAGATCAATGCCCGGATAGGTGTAGCTGTGTCCCCTTTTGTCTTCAAATTTCAAATCAATGATATTTTCAGAAAGATCTTTGATGATTATCTTGAACAGGCCGTTATTTGTAAATATATCGTTTTCACCAAGCAGATCCGGTCCCCATTCACTTGAACCCTTTCTGATGTAAATGTAGAGGATATCCCTGGTACTATTGTTATAGAGATGATAGATCCCGTTAACCGGCCCTCCTGAACCTGTGATTGTAACCTCTCCAAGGAGATCATTTTCTTCCTGATTCATATTATCAGGGGTGAATGAAACACTTCCGATGATTGCAAGATTCACAGCTTCCATCGTGTAGGAATCACCGTCAGCATCCTCAATTCTGATATCACAAACAGATGACTGCTCATTGCTTAATTCGATTCTATGGTTTTCACCATTGTCGATAACAACATTTTTCCCCAGCATCTCTTCTCCCCAGGAGTCAGCATCATGAGGGCTGATGAAAACATAATAGATTGGGAATCCTGTATTATTTGTAATATCCAGATAGCCGTCCAATGCCGATAATCGGATTGCTGAACAGGCCAGCAGGAATATAAGTAATCCTGGTTTTTTCATTGTTTTATCCTTAAGATTTCTCGCATGTAGTACAATAATATAATGAATTGGAAAGAAATCCAATTTCAGCCGGTTACTATATGAAATGGAGTGGATAGATGACAGATTGGAATAGAAGGTATTTTATAGGAGCTGCTATATCCTTTCTGGTCCTTTTTAACATGTCTCATTCATTGTTTGCAGGCAATGTTGAAGGTCAGATTTTCAGCGGCATCAGGCTTTCAAAAGCCTATAACTATTGGAGGTTTACCGGTGAGTATCAGATTCGCCTGGAAGATAATCTGAGAGCTTTGAACTATCATTTTTTAGAGTTTACTGCTCCATATATGCCAACTCAAAATTGGGAAATCGTTCCGGATTTCCGGATGTCAATGTATCCGGATAGATTTGAATTTCGTCCCGGGATCGGTATTTTGTATAAGTATTCATGGGGAAAGAAAATCTTTATTAAACAGTTCATCAATCAAGTGAAATGGCAAATAGATATCGAAAGTACAGGGGCTGTCAAACACGGGCTGCGTTATGCTCTATTCTACAATCAGGTGCTGAATAAGAGATTTCTGTTCAGTTCCGGAATAGGAGTACTTTACAGATGGTCGGAATATTACAATGGTGTTCAGTTCATTCGAATGATTGCAGGTCTGGTTTATATTTTTGATTCAACTCATTCTCTGACAATGACACCTTATCTCGGACTGGAAGATCCCTTTGGAACTATCCTCTATACTCCTGGATTTATTCTAGTGGCCAATATCCGCCTGAAAGGTGATTCCAAGTATCTTCCAGCCCGATTTGTCACTTTTTGAGTATGAGAACATTATCCGGTCAAAATCAATCAAATATGATCTGATATGCTTGCCAAGACATGGTCGAAACGTTAATAATGATTGGAAATGAAGAATACAGTTTATTATCTTGATAAGCCCAACGGCACTTTCACAGCGGTCGTAGAATCGATCGGTAATCCCGGTCCCGGTGAAATACTTTTAAAAACACTCCGTACCTCAGTCTGCCAGTCTGATGTCGTTATCTACAAACAGGGCTTGCCCAGGATTAAGCAGTGGCCGGCGATTATCCTCCATGAGGCCAGCTGCCGGGTTGAAGCGGTGGGGGAAGGTGTAACGAGATTCCAGGTTGGTGACCTTGTGGGCCTGGGCTGTGATATTCCCTGTGGAGACCGATCATGTATCTATTGCGGAGATAAGGGTACCGGGGATTGGACAAGCTGCCCGAACACTCAAGCCACCGGTCATGAGTTTCCCGGATTTGCCAGGGAATATGCGATACTGCCTGACTGGTTTGTTGACCTGGGTCCGATAGTGAAATTTGATTCTGCTGTAACCCCGGATGAGGCCTGCCACCTGGAACCCCTGGCATGCAACCTTGAAGGTATGACCCGGGTAAATAACTGTATCGATGGGCGTATCGTCGTTCTCATTGGTGCCGGGTCGCAAAGCACATATGCCCTGCAGAGTGCTCTTGCCATGGCTGCGCGCAAAGTCATTGTTATCAATCGGGGAGCTGAACGTCTGGATCGAGTTATCCGGGATTTTGGAGATGATAAGGTTGTGGGTCTTCCATGGACCGATGATGTTCGGGAAAAGATACTGGCCGAATGTATTCCCTTTAACGAGCCTCACTTTATCATGGTGAACGCTTCGGCTGAAGCGGCCTACAGACTTGCCGTAGACCTTATGGGATACGGGACCGTTCTTGATGCGCATGCCGGGGTAAAAGGGGCCGACGGTAAACCGAAAATTTTCCACGAAGTGGATCTGAATAATGATGTCCATTACAAGCTTCAGTGCTACCAGGCAACTCACGGATCGGTGATGCACGGCATTGGCCTGGCCCATGAGCTGATCAATACAAAGAAACTGCCGCTTTTAGGCCTGATGACAATGGATAACGAGAGATTCGGGCCCTCACAGATGCTGCAGGCAATCCAGAGGGCCTCGGACCCGGACAGCTTGAAGGTGATTATTGACTGGGAGTAAGCGGGGACTGGAGCCGGCAGAATCCCATAACACAGATTGTGATATGGGGTTCTTCGTTTATAGGTTCTATCGGGGCAATTCAGGTTTGATACAGAAATCGGGATCGATGCGCTGCTTCCTTATTATTGGTAAAAGATTGCGCCAGGTTCGTATTAACCCCTTTGACGGCTCAGGGCAATCATCCTTTATCTCCTCGTGAAGGGCTTTCAGTTTGTAGAACGGGACACTGGCAAACATATGATGCTCAATATGGTAATTCATATTCCAATAGAAAAATTGAACAACGGGATTGAGTATCATTGTCCGGCAATTCTTCCGCCAGTCAGGAACATCTCCACATAACCCGATATGCTGAGGCAACGCGCTGAGAATGGCAAGCCATGGGGCAATGTAACTGCCTATGTTAATTACCAGAACAAGTATCCAGTTTCCCGAAATGATAAACCATGCCGCTGTGATAATATGAAAAATGAGGGTCAGCCGTGAGAAATTGAAGATTTCCCGGCGTGCTTTAACAGCTGATTCGGGAAAGAGCATTTTTTCCCATTCCCTGTTGAAGCTTCCAAATGCGTAACGTACGGTCTCCCAGATCATGGATAAAACACCGGGTACCCCGCCGGCCCCTGAAATGGGATTTATGGTGAACATTAAAAACCAGTCGATGGGGCGGAACTTCTCTGGAAGAATCACTTCAAGATCCCTGCCTGAAAAAACCGTCACCTGGTGGTGGGCCTTATGGCTGGCACGGAATTTATGAACGTTGTTCCAGGTAATAACACCCAGGATGTAGTAAACGAACTCATTGAGTCTCTTTGACCGGAAGGCTGTTTTATGCGACAACTCATGGATTCCGGTGAACATCCCAAGGAAATTGAATATGGTCCCATGAAGAAACAGGGCAGCCACGGTAATCGGCCAGGACAGATTGCTGAATGAGTAAACGGTGAAATATCCTGTAGCGATGACAATGATAAGATGCGGCAGGATGTGCAGTAATCCGCGGAGGTTACTTCTCTTGGTGAGCTCTCTCAACTTTTCCCTGTCCAGCTTTGTTTTATACCATGAAATTCTTTGTTGTTTATCCATTGAGGGCCTTCACAGCTTCAATCATGGCTTCTACAGTTTCGGGAGCCACGTCAGCCTGAATGATATGGGCCGGAGCCATCAGGTAGTTTCCATTGCTACCCATTATCCCTGCTCGCCTCTCAATTTCAGCTTTCAAGGTCCCGGTATTACCTGAAGGCATAAGTTCCTGTTGGTCGATACCGCCGAAAAAGCGAATTCTTTCTCCGTACTTATCCTGCAGTTCCTGCGGATCCGACCCGGAAACGTTGGGTTGAACCGGATTATAGACATCAACACCTATTTCAATGAAATCGTCCACAAGGGGAGCTACGGCACCATCGGAATGCATTATAATCAACAGCTCAGGATATTTTTCTTTCAGGGATTTAATAACCCTGGCATGCCGGGGTTTGAAGCGCTCACGCCACATATCCGGGGAAATCAATGTAGAGGTCTGGGTGCCAAGGTCTTCGCCGAACCAGATGGCGTCGACGCCCCTTGAAGCCAGGGAATGGGCCAGGGAGCTGGTCCAGGCTTCAACTTTATCATTGAGAGTTTCCACCCAGGGTTCTTCCAGAGCCAGAGCCATCATGTACTCTGAGAGTCCGGTAAGGTGCCAGGCCAGTTCAAAATGGCTGAGTTCCACATCTCCGATGATGTAATGACTGTCCTTGAATCTGGCGATATCACGATCGGCCGCGGTGAATCGTCCCGGTGCCGCGGGATCCGGGAACTGATAGGCCTCGATGTCTTCAACTGATGATGCGGAAACCAGCGGACATTTTACCACTTCCATATACAGAGGGGTGGGTTTCATCTCCATGCCGAATTCGTTGAGGGTGATATCATCCCGAATATGTTTCGGTTCAAAACCATCGGCGACAGTACCGCCGACCACAACACAATCGCTTCCCATTACGGTACGGATTTCGTTTGCCGAAATTCGATAGGTGAGATCTTCGTAATAAGAAAGGGCATAATCAGGCTTGATTCCGAGCTTT
>JAUUYD010000497.1 GCA_030590585.1 Spirochaeta sp. | reverse complement strand
CTGGGGGAATACCTTTCCTGGGCAAGGGATGCCGCCGACCATCAGGGTATCCTGGATTTCTATGAGTTCTACCGACATGCTCTGTCCAACCCGGATGATGCGGAAATCACCAGTGAACTCAGCGAGCGGGTTGTCCCCATCATGGAAGGTATTATTACGGATTCCGGTTATGAAGAAATGGCTGTTAACATTCTCAATAATGGTGCCATACCTGATTTTCCCGATGGTATTGCTGTTGAAGTACCGGCTGTTATCGACCACCGGGGTATTACTGCAATTCGTTTTGATTCCTATCCAAAGGGTTTCGGAGCCTTGATCCGAAACTATGCCGGGGTTTACGACCTCACTGTCGATGCTGTTCTCACCGGCAGCCGGGATCTTGTTATCCAGGCGGTTCTGGCTTGCCCGGTTGTTACTAAATATCATGGTATGAAGGAAATGGTTGATACCATGCTGGATAACCAGAGGCAGTGGCTGAGCTACATCAGCTGAAAATGAAACAGAAGATACTGCCGGGGAAACCGACAATCAAGGACATTGCGAAACTGGCGGGGGTGAGCCATTCCACAGTGTCCCGGGCGCTCAACAACAGCCCTCTTATCAGTACCGTCACCCGGGAGAGAATTCAGCGAATTGCCGGAAGAATTGATTTTGAATTCAACGAGGGAGCCCGGCGGCTCAGGAACCTCAAGACCGGGATTATCGGGGTTGTCTATTATTCAGGGCTGAACGATTTCCGCAGTTCTTTATACACCAACGAACTCTTCAGAGACCTCCGGCATAATCTGGAAAAGGTTGGTCTTGACGCATTGACAGTCGAGGCCTACAGCCATCAATCATCACAGAGTAATATCGCCAGGCTTATCCGGCAGAACAAGGTGGACGGCTTTATCATCATCCATCCGGAAATCCGGCCTGAGGATTATCAGCTTATCAATGCGCATAAGCTGCCGGTAGTCCATGTGCATATTGTGCCGGAGCTTGTTCCCCGGGAATCTGTTGACTGTTTTTTTACAGATAATTTCCAGGGAGGCCGCCTGGCTGGTGAACATCTTGTAGATTCAGGCTGCCGAAAGATTCAGGTGGTGAGAATCAATGAAAAGGAATCAGAAGAGTTTCGTCTGCGGACTGCCGGATGTCTTGATGCGGTTGAACAGGCGGGATTCTCAATCAGTAATAATCAAAATCTTTCCTGCAGCTGCAGTTATGAGGGAGGTTATCAGGTGGCGGGGGAGAATCTTCAGTATCTGGAAATCCTTGATGGAATATTTGTCCCTGCCGACATTGCGGCTTTCGGTTTTCTCAATGCCCTCCGGGAATTGGGACTCAGTGTCCCACAGGATCTGAAGGTGATAGGGTACGATGACAGTCCTGTGAGCTGCATGACTCTTCCGCCTCTTACTACAATTCATCAGCCCCGGGAAATTCTTACTGAGAAAGCCTGTAAGCGGATAAAATTTCTGCTCTTCGGGGATGCCTCAGATAAACCTGCGGTGGAATATCTCAAGCCCTCACTTGTTATTCGAGAAAGTTCCTGAGGGTAGAAGCAGTCAGGGAACTCAATTTGATTTATACTGGTGAAGGTGCAGATTTGCAGCTGCGGGACAGTTTTGAAGGTCAGCAAATATTCAAGAGGATACAGCCTATGAAGAAAAAACAACTTATTATCATCGGTCTTCTCTGCATATTTATGATGTCAGGCCTCTCCTCGTGTAACATTTCTCTGGTTAAAGGCTCTAATCTACCGGCTGAATATGCCATTGCTTCCGGTGATACCGGATTAATGCTCTCATGCCTCGGCGGCCTGAATTCACAACTGCAATCCGGTAGTCTGTCAGATTTGGAGCGAGGTGAAATAGCCCTGGATATGGTTGATATACTGGCAGTGCTCTCGAATGCCTTTGTAACCATTCTGCCGTATTTACTTGAGGGAGAACCTCCGGACCCCCTTAATTTGATTGATAAATTCTATGATGAAGCCGGCGAGGGTTACTTAACCCGTATCGGAGAAGACAGATTGATGGAATATGGGATTAATGCCGAACCATCACCCATGCAGCTTCTCTGGGGAATTTTGGGTTTAGCAGTATATGAAACAGTGGTTAATGGCGGTAATCATAATTCCCTAAATGCAGAGCAGATAATTTTATACGATGTAATGATACTTGATGCTCAGCAAAAAGCAGCCGAAGGGAGCAATTCGGATTTTATACTTCTGCTCAATCAATTACGAACAGTTTTTGGTGAACCGATATAAACCCATGACAGTACCGTATGAATCCAGAATCAATAAAAAGCGTAATTTATTTGTTATTATAGTATTACTGATTATTTTTCCTCTGTCGCTATCTGCAATTACTCCCATACCCTCAGCAAGGGAAAAGGCTCTGGGAGATTCACATCCCGCATTAACCGATGATTTTGCTTCCGTATTTTCCAACCCCGCCGGGATTGCCTTTATTGAACCGGTACATCGATACACCGGGATTGATTTGAGACTCTCCGGTACTTTCTGGAACGTTGCTAACGCTTTCAAAGGACAGAATCCGGCAGAACTCTTTCCAGTAGAAAACGGAAACTATATTGGATTCGGGCTGTTGGGACCAATTGATGTCGGATATGCCGGTGCCGGGAATGCCTTTCGCCTGTTT
>JAUUYD010000193.1 GCA_030590585.1 Spirochaeta sp. | reverse complement strand
TTCGTTCTGGCTCTGGTACTGGTAGTTCTCGCGGCATTTGCAATCTATATCAACAGCAGGATTATCGGAAAGCGGAAGAGTTTTGTTACCATGGGGGGGAAAGGATTCAGGAGCAAACCGAATAAACTGGGTTCTTTTAAGGCCCCGGTTACGATTCTGGTACTGCTTTTTCTTCTTAGTGTCATTGTACTTCCGGTTGTACTCCTTGCCTGGAATACCTTCATGCTGCTCCCTGATGATTATTCCTGGTCTAACCTGACTCTGCACTTCTGGACCGGGAAAAGTGATTTCAGCATCGCCAGCGGACAGGAGGGGATATTCCGAAACTCCAGTATCGGGGGAGGTATTATCAACAGCCTCAAACTGGGTGTTTCCGCGGCTATTATAAACGCCTTTCTGGGACTTCTAATAGGATACGCCGTTGTCAGAAGCCGCGGAACGAAGATTTCGGGGATGCTGGAGGCTGTGTCTTTTGCCCCGTATGTATTCCCGAGTATCGCCATGGGGGCCATATACCTGGGAATGTTTGCCCATCCTTTCGGACCCATTCCAGCTCTTTACGGCACATTTTATCTCATTCTGCTTATCGTCATTGTCAAGAACATGCCTTTTTCATCCAGAACAGGTATCAGCGCAATTCTGCAGATAGATAAATCCCTTGAAGAAGTTGCCCAGACTGAGGGAATACCCTGGTTCACCCGTTTGAGAAAGATAATTTTCCCACTCTCAAAAAGCGGGTTCTTTTCGGGAATGATTCTAACCTTTATTACATCCATGAGGGAGCTGTCCCTGATTATTCTACTGGTAACTCCCAGTACAAGATTGCTGACTTCCATCATTTTTGCCTATACCGACCAGGATATGGTACAGCACGCCAACGGCGTCACTCTCATTCTCATGTTAATCATTGTCTCTGCAAATTTTATAGCAAGAAGGTTTTTTGGAACAAAGGGTCTCTTTGGTATCAAAGAATCCTGACTGCTTGAAATTATATTTTTTTGAAAAGGAGCACTTTTATGAGCAAAAGAATTCTGAATCTACTCGTTCTGGTTTTGTTTCTCACAGCCGGCGCTAATTTGTTTGCCGTCGGAGAAAAGGAAGAACCTGTCGACTATCCACCTGAAATGGATGCATGGCTTCAGGAGGCCAAACTCGGCCCGTATGAAGGAGAACAGGATTGGGATGAGATTGAACAATTGGCCAATGCTGAAGGAGAGGTAATCATCTATTCTTCTTCTTCCCGAGTGGCAAAAGTGGCAGCGGTTTTCGAAGAGGAATATCCGGGAATAAAGGTAACCTTCTTTGATCTTGGATCAGTCGGAACCGTCGAAAAGACGATCAGCGAGCAGGACGCGAATCTGTTCAATACCGATGTTATTACAACCGGAGGCTCCGGTCAGGTAATACACGAATTACTGGGGAATTACAGACTTGTCAATTTTGTTCCCGATATGTACGTGGATCAGATTCCCGAAGAACTCAGAGAACCACTGCTGGCCAGAATTGTCGAGGGGTATGTCCTGCTATACAACCAGGAGTTTTACGGTAACACTCCGCCGATATCCAACATCTGGGAACTGACCGAAGAAAAATGGAGAGGCAAAGTTGTTCTTAAAGATCCCATGGCTTCCCTGACAAACAAAATGGGATTGTGGACCATGGTTCAGCATGCCGATGAGTTCGAGAAAGCCTATAAAGAGCTCAACGGGGAAAAGATTGTTCTTCACGAGAATGTGCCTGATGCAGGCTATGAATTTATCTACCGGCTTCTTCATAACGACCTGATTATTCTGGGATCAGGCAGCAAGGTGGCAAAGGCCTCTGGTGCAAAAGGACAGACAGATCCTCCAATCTCAATTACCGGATATACCTACATTCGTTACAATGAGTCAAAAGAATACGTCAATGCACTGGTAACTCCCCTGACTCCTTTCGAAAATATTGTAACTCCGGTTTATACAGCGATTGCCCGTCAGGCACCACATCCGAATGCCGCGAAACTCTTCACGAAATTCCTACTCGGGGATATCAACATCACTCTGGATACTGAAATTTCAGAACCTTACAACGAAGGTGAAAGTGCGAGACTGCTTCAGGGCCTTGGTCCCTATTACGAACCGGGATCGAAAAGCCCGAGAGACACCGTTCCGGTTGCCAAAGGCGGAGAAGGCTGGTACGACCTTGAGAGCTGGATTGTTGACCCTGATTTCATGTGGTATGAAGGCTTGAGAGTACAGGATTTCTGGGTACAGGAAGTGGGCAATTAAAGGAAGAATCTTGGACACTATTGTTCTAACACAAGTATAGAAATCGTACAGCGGTGTCCCCGCTGTACGGGATTTGTCCATCAGAATCCGGGAGGGTGAGTTCCTCACCCTTCTGGGCCCTTCAGGATGCGGTAAAACAACAACCTTACGGATGATTGCCGGCCTGGAGGATGCTGATGATGGAGAAATCTCAGTCGGGGGAAAGGTATTTTTCTCAAGACAAAAAGGAATCTATATACCTCCGGAGAAGAGACAGCTGGGATTTATCTTTCAAAGCTATGCTCTATGGCCCCATATGACAGTGAGAAAGAATATTTCACTGGGACTCGAAGAGAAAAAAGTTAACAAGGGCAAAATTGAGGAGACTGTCAGCAATGCTCTGAAAAAAGTTCAGCTGACAGGGTATGAGAATCGTTATCCTTCAGAGCTGTCCGGGGGGCAGCAGCAGCGTGTCGCCGTAGCCAGGATGATAGCGGCAGAGCACCGGATATTTCTTATGGATGAACCCCTGTCTAATCTGGATGCCATGCTGCGTATCGGTATGCGGACGGAGCTCAAACACCTTCATCATGAGTTAAATGCAACAACGGTGTACGTGACTCACGATCAAAATGAGGCCCTGACACTTTCGGACCGGATAGCTGTTATGGATTCCGGACTTTTAAGGCAGATCGGAACACCCCAGGAGATTTACAAAAAACCGGCAGATCTCTTTGTGGCAAGATTTGTGGGATCACCGCAAATCAACGTCCTTGAAGGTCAGATAATTTCCGAGAATGGCGCGTCATACTTTATCTGCGGCCCCTTGAAGAAGAATCTCCCGGCAGAATTTGATTATCAGAAAAAGAGCGTAACCGCAACGATACGCCCGGAAGAAATCAGGATTAAAAAAGAAAAAGATGCTGACTGGCTGGAGGGTGTTGTGTATTCGGTACTGCCTGCAGGATCTGAAACCATAGTGACTGTAAAATGGGATAACCTGGATTTAACCCTGAAGATGAATGGATTTTCGGATCTGAAAAATGATGACAGGGTGTGGGTTGATTTCAGTGCCGACCAGATGAATTACTTCGATCCTGAGAGCCAGAAACTACTGTCCTGAAATTAATAGATAGAGCAAAGAGGGGCCGCCTCGTTAGTGAGGCCCCTCCTGCAGAAATTTACAGTAGATTAATACCGTTCTTCGCGCAGAGCTTAATCATTTCATCAGGCCAGATACTCGTCTGAATCTCCCCGATATGGGCTTTCTGCAGCATTAACATACACAAGCGTGACTGCCCGATTCCACCACCAATGGAAAGGGGAAGGGTATCGTCAAGAAGGCGCTTGTGGAAATAAAGCTCCTTGCGGTCTTCAGCATCCCTGATTGTAAGCTGGCGATTCAAGGCCTCAATATCAACCCGGATGCCCATTGAGGAAAGCTCCAATGCCATATCCAGAGTACGGTTGTAAACCAGGATGTCCCCGTTTAATCCTATATGACCGTCTGCTGTGGGGGTGGACCAGTCATCATAATCCGGGGCCCGGCCGTCATGAATACTGCCGTCTGCAAGCTCGCCGCCGATACCGATAACGAACACAGCTCCAAACTCCCTGCATACCTTGTACTCACGCTCTTTCGGTGAAAGATCGGGGTAATCGCGAAGGAGGTCTTCAGAATAAACAAAATGAATCTCATCCGGAAGATATGGTGTCAACTCATCATACTCATGACCGATAAAGCGCTCGGTACGGCGAATCACATCGTAGATTTTACGTACTGTGGACTTCAGGAAGTCGATGGTCCGGTTCTCTTTGGTTATTGAGATTTCCCAATCCCACTGATCAACATAGATGGAATGGGTACTGTCCACAGGATCGTCGGGTCTGATGGCATTCATATCGGTGTAGAGACCCTCACCGGTCTGAAAACCGAGGTCGGCCAGGGCCATGCGTTTCCACTTGGCCAGAGACTGCACTACCTGCACTTCCTCGTTGTTCATATGACCTATCTGAAAGGAAACAGGCCTTTCAACTCCGTTCAGATCGTCATTGACTCCAGTACCGGTACGCACAAAAAGAGGTGCGGTGACTCGGGTCAGATTGAGCTCAAAAGCAAGATTGGTCTGAAAGGCATCTTTGAGTTTGAGTATGGCCCTCTCGGTATGTTTGGGATCGAGAAGCGCTTTGTAATTCGGGGGTAGTATGAGGTTTTCCATGGTTGGGTATTGTATCGGGGTGAGGCATGAAGTGCAAACCTCAGAAATCGTGCTGTACAGACTTTTATACTATAATTAATACCATGAGCTGGAAAATAAGGGACCTTGAGAAACAGGATGAAATGGAGTTCTGCCATTGTCTGGAATCATGGTCAAAGGAGATGGCCGAATCCGGGGATCATAAAGCTCACTGGCTCGCACAGATGAAAACCGAAGGACAGCTGGGCGTGAAGCTTGCGATTACAGATGAAGGAAAGTACGCCGGAATGATTCAGTACTATCCCAGCCGATACTCCCCGGCCGGAGCTTCGTCCGATGATATCTGGTTCATCCATTGTATATGGGTGCATGGGTATAAAAAAGGACAGGGAAACTTCCAGGGCCGGGGAATCGGTAAAGCCCTGCTTGCCGCAGCTGAAGAGGACATACTCAGCAGGGATGGCAAAGCCGTCCTGGCCTGGGGATTGAGTCTTCCGATCTGGATGAAATCCCGTTGGTACAAGAAAAACGGCTATCGCCGGGCGGACAAAACCGGTATCCGGGAATTGGTGATTAAGAGCCTCGACGGTGTCGAGCACAGTGGGGCCTGGAGGAAAACCGCCAAGCTCCCCCAGGCCCGGGATGCCGACGGGAACCTGATGGTTACGACATTCATGAGCGGAGCTTGTACCGTGACGGCAATTGCCTACGAACGCCTGAAGAAAGCGGCATCGGGCCTACCCGTCACCCTGAACCTCATCGATGCGTCAAGACCGGAGAACCTGGAGGAATGGGGATTGGCCGACGTCATGTACATTGGCGGCAGAAAAGTCGAACTCGGCCCTCCCCCATCAGAGGCGAAACTATCCCGAATCATCAGGAAAGAGATTAAGAAGCTGCATTGATCAGGAGCAAATTATGAAAAAACTGGCACTTTTTGCCTTCAACGGCGATCCGATGTGTTTTATCCACGTACT
>JAUUYD010000284.1 GCA_030590585.1 Spirochaeta sp. | reverse complement strand
CGGCAACACAGGAATCCAACGGCACTTCATGCAGCACTTTTCGGGAAAGTTCGGACCGGTGGAGAATAAAGCCCACCTGAGGCCCATTTCCATGAACGATGGCCAGCTTATGACCAGCGGCGACCAGTCCACCGATACTTTTGGCGGCATGACGGGCGGCCAGATACTGTGCCGGTACAGAGACGTGGTGGGGGTCTTCGATCAGGGCGTTTCCACCGACTGCAATAACTAATGTTTCAGACATGGGATTTATAATAATGCCGAAAATACAGGATCGCAAGTGCTGAATCCAATTATATTAATGTGAAAAATATATGTTTTCTGCAATTCTTAGGCATTCCCCAAACCCTGGGTTCATAATTTCAACCGGGCCCAATTTATTGTTTATATTCCCCAAGTGATCCCCCGTGATAAAAGATTTTGTATTACAGTTTATTATATAGTGGAGGGATGCATGAAGATTTCAATACAGATTCTCATTCTTACGATTACTTTATCAGGGTGTCTTTCTGTTCCGGCAATATCTTAGGCGGCAGTTCCTGGGATTTCTGGTTTGTTACGGAATCTGATGGATAGCCTGGATAATAATTTCCATTATTTGTCATTGGATGATATTCGTACCATAATTGTACAAGAGGTTTACCAATGAAAAGAGAGATTACTATCCGTGAATTTGCTGATGAGTTGGTTGAGAGATTAAATTCCGATAAAACGGTCGATTGCTGCAAGCAGGAACTTTTAAATCTTGCCGCTATAGTCAAAGATAAACTTGCTGATCATCCAATAAGTGTAGATTGGAAGGATTAATTGTTTTAACATACTCAGGTTGTACGAATTGTAATCTTCCGGAGGTTTTACATCGCCAATGATAGTAGGCTTCAGTTAGTGCAGCTCGGAGGGTTATATTGACTTTTCCCCGCCGATATTCTATATTATCATATATAGTCTAAAGGGAATATTGAAGTATGGGAATGTTTAGTAAATCATTTAGCTTCGGACAAATATTTTACTAAAAAGACTATCTGATAACTCTTTGTTAAGGAATAATTTAGATGCAAGCAAACTTGGCTGTAAATGCAATAAATATACGCTACAGTGAATTGGCCGAGGAAACCTGTTGTTTATCCTGCGGCGGGGCAATCAACCATGCCGCTGTCGCGGAGGGCGAAATCTGCGCTGATCTGGGCAGCGGCAGGGGGCTTGATGTCATTAAAATGGCACAAGCTGTCGGTGCTGAAGGCAAAGTGTATGGAATTGATGTTTCTGAGGGGATGATTAGAAAAGCGAGAAAGAATATTGATAAATTTGATGTTCAAAACGCTGAGATAATTCAAAGTCATCTTGAAAGGCTCCCTTTTAAAGATAGTGAGCTTGATCTGGTAATTTCCAACTGTACAATAAACCATGCTGATGATAAAAAGGCGGTCTGGAAGGAAATAGCCCGATCTCTCAAAACCGGCGGCCGGTTTGTGATCAGTGATATATATTCCCTGGAAGAGGTGCCGGAAAAGTACCGTACTGACCCTGAGGCTGTTGCCGAGTGCTGGGCAGGTTCTGTAACGAGGGATGAATACCTGGACCAATTGAGCAGTGCAGGTTTTGGAGATCTGGATATTCTCGAGGAAAGCGCCCCATATGAAAAGGCGCAGATTAAATGTGTAAGCTGGACGATCAGGGCCTATAAGGCATGATCGCCGGAAATTTTATATAAGGAGATGCTGATTATGAAGAAAAAAGGCATGAAAACCTTGATTCGGAAGAAGCAGGCATCCGGGAAAAATGTGGCGCAGTGTTGTGCCAAGATTTCTCCTGTTGTGGCCGGCTGTCACGACTGAGGTTCTAACCAGCGGCCGGGTCCTTCGGGACTTGGCCATTTTTTTGAAGGTTAAGTGTAATGCAGTTCAATTATTCTAAGCATAATATTTTCGGGAAACTCTCTGACTCTGATGATTACTACATCATCAACCCTTTACGGGGTGAGGCTGATTTTCTGGATGAGGAAACAGCCGGGGAATACCGAAGCGGAAGTTTTTCGGATTCGAAAGATTGGTTGGAGAAGGGTTATCTTGTTGACTCCTTTGACGAAGAGGATAATCTGTTTAAAAACGGTTACCTTGAGTTTCTGGAAGCTCGAGATGAATCGGAAATCCAGATCTTCTGGGTTCCCACCTATGCCTGTAATTTCGGATGTACCTACTGTTACCAGGAAGAATACGCTCCAGCTTCGGCAGGGAATACCCTGGAGGTTCAGAAGGCCTTTTTTGATTATGTCAGAACTGAATTTGCCGGGCGTAAGAAGTATATCACTGTATTCGGCGGAGAGCCCTTACTGCCCACAGCTTCTCAGAGGGCTTTACTGGAAGACCTTATTGAGAGGGCGAACGAACAGTCCCTGAGTCTGGCATTCGTTACCAACGGTTATAGTCTTGAGGAGTATCTTCCCCTACTGAAGAAAGCTGAGGTCCGGGAGATTCAGGTTACCCTGGACGGTATTGGTGAGACTCATGATATCAGGCGGCCTTTAAAGAGCGGTGGAAGCACTTTCGATCGTGTTGTCAGCGGTATTGATGCCGCAATCCAGAATAAATTCCAGGTGAATCTGAGAGTTGTGCTTGATAGGGACAATATTCAGGACCTTCCCCGTCTTGCCGCACTGGCAAGAGAAAAAGGCTGGCTGGATTCGGGGTATTTTAAGACTCAATTGGGTCGGAATTACGAACTTCACAGCTGTCAGAAAGATCAGGATCGATTATATGACCGAGTCGGTTTATATAAAGATGTTTATGATCTTGTAAAAGCAGATCCGACGATACTGGATTTCCATAAGCCGGCATTTTCACTTTCCAAGTTCCTCTGGGAAAATGGAGAACTGCCTGAGGCCCTGTACGACAGCTGCCCTGGATGCAAGACCGAGTGGGCCTTTGACTACACAGGGAATTTCTACAGCTGCACGGCAACAGTAGGT
Organism: Spirochaeta sp.; assembly: GCA_030590585.1. Next base: position 1,526 of record JAUUYD010000284.1, on the reverse strand, counting down.
AAATCCGGTGAAGAATTGGGAACGTTCTTCCCTTCAATTACCAGGAAAGATGATCTTATCGAAGAATGGGAAGACCGGGATGTCACAACCATTCCCAAATGCCGGGACTGCTCCCTGCGTTTGGCCTGTGGCGGAGGTTGTGCATCTGTTGCAAAGAACAGGGAAGGAACCGTATCCGCACCGGACTGCCGTCCTGTGGACAAATTAATGGGTATGGGACTCTCCCTGTACATCAACCAAATCGAAACGGAGTAAAAAATGGCTGGAAAAATAAAAGAAATTAACGAATCGGACTTCCAGGAAGAAGTGTTGGACAAGGAATTGGCAGTGGTGGATTTCTACTCAACTGAATGTCCTCCATGTGAAGCTCTCGCGACCAAATATGAAGTTCTGAGTGAGATATATGGTGATGATATCGCCTTTGCAAAAATCTTCAGGCAGGGTAACCGGGAGCTTGCCGCAAAACTTGATGTCAGCGGCTCACCCACACTGCTTTTTTATCGAAACGGAGAACTCACCGGGGACAAACTTGGCGGCGGTATACTGCGCAGCGACATTGTAAGAAACCTCGATGCCCTGGTTGGTGAAGATAAAGCTCAGAAGCTTCACGCCAGGATTAAGCCTGTAGAAACTGATACCGATGTTGTCATACTCGGAGGGGGGCCTGCAGGATTAACTGCCGGTGTTTATCTGGCACAGGCTCATATCGATACGATACTTGTAGATACCGCCCTTCCCGGGGGGTATGTCTCCACAACCCATCTGGTATCCAATTATCCGGGATTCATTGAACCTCAGCAGGGATTCATGCTCAGCCATTATATGAGCGAGCAGGCTAAAGCGAACGGGGTAGAGTTCAAGGTTGCAGTGGAAGTGGACAGTGTTGACCTTGAAAACAAGCTGGTTAAAATTGATGGCTATGAAACCATAAAAGCCAAAAAGATGATCATCGCCACAGGCTCCAAGCCCCGGCCTCTGGGTATCTCCGGAGAAATTGAATTTGCCGGAAACGGGGTGAGCTACTGTGCCACCTGCGACGCCAAGTACTATCAAGACAAGGAAGTTGTTGTAATCGGCGGTGGTAACTCGGCAATCGAAGAAGCTCTCTTTATTACCAAATTTGCAAAGAAGATAACCATTGTTCACCAATTTGATCATTTCCAGGCAAATAAAGAAGCCCAGGAGAAGCTTACCTCGAACGAATCTGTTGAAGTGCTATTTGAACATGAACCCCGGGAGTTCAAGAAGTACGGGAACATGGACATGGCTGTTGTTGTGGAAAATCTTAAAACCGGTGAAAAAAGTGAAGTACGTTCCAACGGAATCTTCGTTTTTGTCGGATTCATACCAAACCTTGAACCCTTCGGGACCAAACTGAAACTGGATCAATGGGGCTATCTGGAGACAGATGTAGAGATGCGTACAAACATAGATGGAGTATTTGCCGCCGGTGATGTTACCTCAAAGCGCTACCGTCAGATTACTACGGCGGTTTCCGATGGAACCATTGCCGGTATCGCAGCCGG
>JAUUYD010000271.1 GCA_030590585.1 Spirochaeta sp. | reverse complement strand
TCGTCGATAAAGTAAGTCCAGATGCTCATTTGAGCATTATAGGCAAATTGTGTCCGTCGGGAAACTGAGTTACCAGTCAACCACCATCTGAAATCAGGCAGCTCACAGCTTATGCCCTCATGGAGAGCTGGTTATTACCACGGTAAAAGGCTTACACTCATTGAAACAGCCAGGAAGGGAGTGTCTGTATGAAGTTCAAATTTTCTTCATTTATTTCACCGTTCTTAAATAACATTGACAATGGTTCATTTTTCCTTCAACCGCTTCGTTGGCTGTATTATTGTCTTGCGGTATTGAATTTTCTGATACCCACCGCATTTATCATTACTGCGGTTTCTTTTTCGTATATTTTACCGGGATCTTTTTTCAACATCCTCGGGTATGCTGTTCTTTTTCTACTGGTTTGTTTCATCAGCTGGGTGGGTTTTCAAATATGGTGGAACCGGGTTGATACCATCAGGATGATTTCCAGTGAAGGGGATGAAAATTTTGCGACTGTAGCGTTTTCTCATCTTATTCAAACTTCCGGGGAATGGCTGGGAGTTACCGTCGCGTTGTACGGTTTCTTTTCCGGGCTGGTTATTCTGGTCGGGAAGCTGATGAACCTGGAGATAGGGGATCTTATGCCAATTGATTCCCGGCTCATCTCGGGACCCCTGGGGTATTTCATTTTTCTCCTGGCTCCGATTTCCGGGTTTTTGGTCGTTATATTAACCCGATTCTTTGCGGAACAAATTCGGGCCCTGGCATCCGTGGCAAATCATACCAGAAAACTTCTCACCCTTGAATTACGGCGAATGCGGATAATAAAGAGAAATCGCTGGGAATAATCCTGCTTGAGAATAATCCCCCGGGGGGACTTGATTAAATGGGGCCGGATTAGTTATAACTCTCTTCACCGATGCGAAAGTAGCTCAGTGGTAGAGCTCCACCTTGCCAAGGTGGATGTCGCGAGTTCAAATCTCGTCTTTCGCTTGTTAAACCGCCCGATATCCCGGGCGGTTTTTTTGGGCCGAATAATGACAATCGGCTCCCGGCAGCGGAAGAACCAGCAGAAACACAGATCCATTACTCTGTTGACCTGGTCGATACTCGGAGAATAGCATTCACTATGGTTTATCACTATGAAATTTCCCGAAACCGGCGTCTTCTCCTCCTGCCTCTATTTACGGCGATTCTGCTGACGGCATCTCTGTTGACTGCAGTTCTATGGAAACCGATTATCGGTTTGCTGTCATTTCTCGTTATTGCTTTATTCGGGTATCAGATTATAAAAATTTTCAGAAACCAGGTGAAGAGCGTGATTCACATCACCGATGAAGGGGTTCACGGGCTTAGCTGTGACGGATCGAAATTCAGCTTTCAATGGGATAATCTGTCATTGGCCGGTGAGTTCTCCAATCCCGGAGATTTACAGGAAATATTTTTATATTCCGACAAAGATGATTTTCTACTCCGTATCCCCTGTCTCTATTCTCAAACCGAGGAGATGATTCTGGAAATCGAGGAACAGGTGAGTGAGTTTGTCCGATGGGAAGGCTCGGTTCGGGGTGATCTGGAAACTCGTCTGAAAGACCGTTTTGCTGCAAACGGAGAATAATACCATTAATTAATCCAGACCGAAGAGCTCCTTCATCGCCGCCAGGTTCCGCCGGTTCTTTACATTAAGATCTTCATACATGGCTTTTATCCTCTTGGAATAGAACTCAATCACCTTGTAGCGGACCAGCTTCATGGTGGAGTTCACCAGCTGATGTGCCGACAAATCGGTCAGTTCTCTTTCGTTTGGTGCTCAGCCACCACGCCGCCGCCTCGTCGGTGAGCTTATCCGCCCGGGCAAAGCTGACATCCTGTCAGATAGCAATGATCCGGGTGGCTGTTTGCTGTGTCTTTCAGTAGTTGTATGACTGTGCGCATGGCGGGTCTCCTATGGTCAATATGATAAAGGCGCTGGTGTGTTTTGAACAGAATTTTCATTGGGGATTTGGATGACCTCTGTCGCACTGTCGTGAAGAACCGCAGTGAATTGCTGCAAAGGCTGTTTTCAGGCTAATCTGTCTGAATGCCGGGTAACAGGTCAAAGTTTGAATGCACTATCTGCGGTGAGTGCTGCCGCGGTAATCAGAAGGTCTGGCTGAATCCGGCGGATCTTAAACGCCTGGCCCGGCATCTCGATCTGGGCGGCTTGGAGGCGCTTGAGGAGAGGCGCATCGTTGTGATGGAGGCCGGTGAACACGGCATCAGGCGGCCCCGGCTTCTTTTTCCCCGGGGTCCAGCAGGAAAAGCCTGCCGATTTCTTATCAACGACCTCGATGAAGACGAGCGGCTATGGGGCAGATGCTCCCTGCATTTTACAGAGGCCAAACCTCTGGTATGCCGTCTGGCCCCGCTTTCCAGGGAAATTGATTTAATTGACGGCTCTGAAGAGTGGATAGAAATTCCGCCTGTGACGGACTGTCCCGGATGGAAGATCAATCCACCGCCCCCCGACGGGCGAAGCATTTCCCCGCCGAATCTCGAGGGCCCTCTTCGGTCGGATCTGGACGGCGAGAGGGAGTACTTCCGGGATCTGTCGAAGCTCTAGAGTCGATTTTTCGGTTCAGTGGATATCCCTTCCATGGAATCTTCATAAAAAACATATGAAATATTGAGCTTATTGCGATACATTCCTGACACAATGCCAGGGCATGTATTCAGTTACAGGGCATTACTGACGATTATTAAAAAAGTGAATTCCGACAAATTTTGATACGCATAGACCTCAAAGCAGCACAAGTTCTGTGGGTTTTTGCCTATTTTTTAAGGATTCGATGGTTTAACATGAAACAAATACTGATTATTCTGAGCATATTCATCTCTCTACTGGTATTCACCACATGTGATGTATTCAATCCGGGCCTGGGGCCCGCTGTCGATATCAACGCTCCCAAAGTTGAAATAAAAAGCCATTTAAACGGTGATTATGTTTCCGATACCATCATGCTTTCCGGAACCGTTGAGGATGATACCTCAATTCAGTCGGTCATCGTCAGCCGAGGCGGTACCGATGTTACTGCCAATTTCAATAACAGCAGCTGGTCAACCGACATCGACACGAGTGTCCTGCCGGACGGGGACCATGAATATGTTGTAACAGCCACCGACTCAGATGGTAAGAAGGCCGCCACAAGTATTTATCTCATTGTTGATAACACACCGCCTACAGTTCTGGCTACATTGCCTGAAAATTATCTGACAGGAGAATTCAACAAAACCATCTTCATCAAGGGAGAGGCAACCGATACAACCCGGGTTAACCAGGTACTGATAACCCTTTATGACGCGGCAGATGATTCAGTCATCTTTGCCGACCAGATTGCGATAGGAACCACCAGCTGGTATTACACCTTCGATTCTGAAATATTAGCCCTTGACGGCCAGTATCATTTCTCTGTTGTAGCCGAGGATTTTTCCGGGAATACGAATACCTGGTTCTATCATTTTGATGACCTTCTGGCTCTGGCCATCGACCCGGCAGCCATTCCCAATATCGAGGAAATTCATGCGGCCGATTATATGGGAATTCCAATACCTCCGGGAGTACTCCTGAATGATCTTACGACGATCCGTCTGACAAGCGTATCCGGTGAGAGGATGGAAATTTCAATCAATCCCAATTCCGATTTACCCGATTTTATCTTTATCAGTCCCACAGAGTCTTTTAATCCTGATGACAACGTCCTCACTACAGCCCGGTTGAATGGTGTCGTAGAGGACGATGATGGCATCAACACAGCGACACTCCGAATCGCTCTATGGAATTATGACGACATCCCTGACGCCCCCGATTTCGATCCTCCCCTGACCGATCATAATTGGGTAGCCCCCACGGATATTACCGGCAATCAATGGACCTACGTCACGGCTCTGACGGATGGCGAGTATCAGATGAGGGTAACCGTCGAGGATATCTATGGAACATCAGATATCTCCAACTCCGTAGCCTTTAAAATTAGTACTTTTGCACCGGTGGTTACCATTACCGATCCACCCCAGGGGACATATGTCGGTGTCAATTCAACAGTTGATCTTCAGGTTAATGTAGCCGGTATGAGCAGTGGAACGGTTGAAGTCGACCCTAATGGTGATGGTGACTTCGCCGATGCCATCACCCTCACTGATCTGGGCAGCGGTAACTGGCAGACGAGCCTGATCGCCGGTACCGATTTTACCGTCCTGGACAGTCTGCAGCTCTTTAAAATACGGGCCGGGTCGCCGGGAAACTGGGGGACCAGTGCTCTTCAATTTACCGGGGATATCATAAATCCAACTGTATCAGTGGAAGTTCCTCCGGCGGGAAGCAGTGTTAATGGAACCTTCAATCTCGCGGGAACCTCCAGTGATGATCATCTGGTGGTTTCCGTCTACATCTGGATTGAGGAAGACGGTGTTACACCTCCTCCGGCAGACCCTGCAACCTGGAATCCCCCTGATACCACGGACGTGTACAATTGGATTAAAAACCTCGATACAACGGGCCTGACTTCAGCAGCTCATACCATTCATGTTGCCGCCTTT
>JAUUYD010000135.1 GCA_030590585.1 Spirochaeta sp. | reverse complement strand
GGCCTGTTTTTTTAAGATTGCCGGAGTGCTGCCGGAGCAGGAAGCCATCGATCTGATGAAAGCGGCTATCAAGAAAACTTTCTCACGAAAGGGCGAAGATATCGTCAAGATGAACTGGAACGCCGTGGACAAGAGCAGTGAAGGTCTTATAGAAATTGACGTACCGTCTGCTCCGACAGCTGATGCATTTGTAGCCCACGAACTTATCTCCAAAGATGCCGGTGATTTTGCCAATGATATCATCCTTCCCATCATGTCTCTGAAGGGTGATGACATACCGGTGAGCAAAATGTCTTTTGACGGTACCCTTCCAAGCGGTACCGCCCATCTGGAGAAAAGGGGTGTAGCTCCCCGTGTTCCCAGATGGATTGCCGACAGCTGTATTCAATGCAACCAGTGTGTCCAGGCCTGTCCCCACGCCGCAATCAGAGCCAAACAGATTGCCCCGGGAGATCTGGATGATGCTCCGGAGAGTTTCACAACCCTTAAATCCAAAACCAAAAATGATAAAGACCTGCAGTACAAAATTCAGGTTTATATCGAAGATTGTCAGTCCTGCGGTGTCTGTCTTGTAACCTGTCCAGCCAAGTCCAAAGCTCTTGTATGGAGCCCCATGGAAACCGAGCGGGAAGCTGGTGAAAATGCAAACGAAGCGTTTTTCACTTCACTACCCGAAGATGTAATCGACGGCGCCCCTATTACTTCAGTGAAGGGCCTCCAGTTCAAACAGCCTCTCTTTGAGTTCTCCGGAGCATGTGCAGGATGCGGTGAAACTCCCTATGTTAAAATGATGACCCAGATTGCCGGGGACCGCATGATAGCCGCCAACGCTACAGGATGTTCTTCCATCTACGGTGGAACATTTCCCACAATCCCCTACTGCACCAACAAGGAAGGCAGGGGCCCGGCATGGGGTAACAGCCTTTTCGAGGACAATGCCGAATACGGCTTCGGTATGCGCCTGGCCGTGGATAACAACCGCAGTCTGCTGAAGATTAAAGTTGAACGCATCCTGGAGCTGGGAACCACAGCCGAGCTTGCAGAAGCTTTAAAGAAATCTCTGGAAATCTTTGATGCCACTGATCAGGAAGCCAAGGATCATCAGCTGACTGTTCAGGCACTGCTTCCCGCAGCACTTAATGCCGCATCGGGAGAAGCGGCTGAAGTTACGGCTAAAATCATCGAACTTAAAGACTACTTCGTCGACAAGTCGGTTTGGATTATAGGTGGTGACGGATGGGCCTACGACATCGGTTACAGCGGTGTGGATCATGTTATTGCCCTGGGCAAGAACGTGAACATCCTGGTAGTTGACACAGAAGTGTATTCCAACACCGGGGGGCAGGCTTCCAAAGCGACACCCATCGGTGCGGTAGCCAAGTTTGCCAACAGCGGTATGAAGCTGCCCAAGAAAAATATGCCCTTCATGTGCATGAGTTACGGTTATGTGTACGTAGCATCCATATCGATGGGCGCCAACCGGGCTCAGGCTCAGAAAGCCATGATGGAAGCCGAGGCCTATCCCGGCCCCTCCATTATTTTCGCCTACTCTCCCTGTATCAACCACGGTTTTGATATGTCCAGGAGCCAGGTGGAAATGAAGAGAGCCGTCGATTCGGGTTATTGGCCCCTCTTCCGCTATAACCCCCAGCTTGAGGAAGGCAGCCGGTTCAAGTGGGAAACCAAAGAGCCGACAATAGACTTCCAGGATTTCATCCGGGGAGAGCGTCGTTATACCGCTTTACAGAAGACCAATCCGGCTGAAGCTGAGAGTCTTTTTGAACAGGCCGAAGCCGATGCCAAACGGCGGATGGATTTCTATAAAAAGATTGGGGAATTGATGTAATTTCTCCCGGACGGCCGGTATTGTCTGGTCGTCATATTCAATCTTGTTTTGAAGTTTTTACCCCCGGTTTCGGCCGGGGGAAGTAGAAGTTCCAGAATCCTCTGCTATTTCTGTGTTGCCGGATCCAGATGCTCTTCCAGCTTCTCGGGGACCGGCTCCAGATAAACAAGAGGTTTTTCGGCCAATTCGCCCTTTAAACAGCTTATCCAGGGTTTATGCGCCTCCAGAAGTTCCCGGGTCAGGGCTCTGATTTCATCCAGAGTACAGCTCATGGCTGTTAGAGGATCCATAGCCATGGCCTGAAAGACATATTCAGGGTTACCTGTCTGGACAGCCCTGACAGCCAGTTCCTGTACTCCCAGCTGGATTCTGTTGAGAACCGCCAGATGGATGGGAAGAGAGCCGGAACCGGTTGGATGGATTCCATTCCTGTCGATCAGGCAGGCCACTTCAACGATGGAATCCTCAGGGAGGTTTTTAATGTATCCCCTGTTTTTGACATTCCCGTATACAAGTGCCGGAACTCCTGTTTCAATGGCGTTGATTATTTGAGAGCCGTATTCATGGCTTCTGTTCAGATCGACTGGTTCTTCCCAGTCGGCCATTTTCCGCATCTGTTCTTTCCAATCCGGACGTTCGTACAGTTTCTTGATGAATCCCGAACCGCCGTTCCATTCGGCAAATTCATTCCGACAGTAGCGATTCAGAGTTCCCTCATTCTTACGGAACCACCAGTTGTACTCGGAAACATGCCCGCTGGATTCTGTAACCGGATAACCGAAATGCTTCACATACTCCATTCTTGTGGTATCGCCATACCAGATCTCAGGTTCTACCGCCAAATCCCTAATATCCGGCAGGAGATCTTTTCCGTTATGCTCAAAACTGGTAAACCAGGCCTGATGATTAATTCCCGAGCACTTGAAATTAATCTCTTTAATGGGGATTTCCAGTCTTTTTGCCCACTCTTCGGAGGTACCCTGTACTGAATGACAAAGCCCGATATATGACAAATCCGGGGCCAGGTCTTTAATGCCCCAGGAGAGCATTCCCATGGGATTGGTGTAATTCAGTACATGTGCTTTCGGACAGACCTTTACGATATCCTGAACAATTTCGGAGAGTACAGGCAGTGTCCTGAGACAGCGCATTATCCCCCCGGGGGTGAGGGTGTCACCGATACACTGATCTATCCCGTATTTCATTGGAATATCAATTTCACTCTTTATGGCCTCATAGCCCCCGACCAGTATACTGATAATAATATAATCCGCCCCTTTCAGGGCTTCCTGACGGTTCATGGTGGCTTTAACACTTGCTTTGCTGTATTTACCTTCCTGAATAATCCGCTTAGCAATCTGTCTGGCATATTCCAGCCGCTCCGGATCGATGTCCAGCAGTGTGAACTGACTCTCTTCCATTGCGGAATAGGTAAGGATATCCGCTGTGAGTCTGCTGGAAAAACCGAGACTCCCTGCTCCGATAATTACGATATTAGCCATAACGGCCTCCCGGGTAACTTTCTAAAATCTACTATAACAAAACTGCCGCCCTGGTAAGGATGTCATTTTGTTGTTTTCAGGTGGTTTTTCATTGTTTTATGATGGTATTATATTGTTTATGAAATACTCTTCTTCCATGAATTCAGACCTTTATTCCACCAATCTGATTACATGGGGATACGAGGAATGCCCCCCGGGGCATGAGTTTGGAGGGAAAAGGGATTATTTTCTTCTTCATATCATCAGAACCGGCAGGGGAGAATTCATCTCAAGGGGGAAAAGATGGACATTGAATACCGGTGATGCCTTTCTGATATTCCCGGAGCAGATGCACCTTTATCGAGGGGATTTTAAAAACCCGTGGTCATATTTCTGGCTGGGCTTCAAAGGGGAATTTTCCGGGATATTTACCTCCCTTCACCTGGATGAAGATCATCCAATTATCCATTCGGATAATCCCGAAGACCTCTTCCGGATATATCAGGAGATTTCCGAACAGCAAATAAATCAGCACCCCGGGATTACACTGGAGAATCTGGGGTCACTCAACACTATACTTGGAAAGTTATGCAAAAACAGGACTATTTCAATACGGCATTCGAAAGCCTGTGAATCCAGGGTATCTCATCACGTTCACACCATGGAAACCTACATTCAGAGTAATTTCATCACTCCGATACAGGTTCAGGATGTGATTGATTATGTACGCCTGGAGCGCTCATACGCATCCAGAATATTTAAAGAACAGACCGGCTTTTCCATTGGAGAGTCAATCCTGAAACTCAGGTTGGATCTGGCTGAAAAAAATCTGAAAGAGGGCTGGTCAGCCAAAGAAACTGCATACAGCTGCGGATACAGTAACTATCATAATTTTTTGAAGGCTTTCAAAAAATCAACCGGGATGACTACCACTGAATTTAAAAACACATAGAAGAGCCCGTTGTTGAATATAAATCATCCTTTATACGCTCTAAGCGTATTTAATAACGGCTTTGGGCTTGTGGTCATTTAGCAACAGCTCACCCATCATATTTATCTATGCAGGGCTGGCAGTTGCAGGAAATTATCGCGGGAAATATCAAGCGTGTCCGTAAGGAAATGGGACTCACCCAGGCGGGGCTGGCAGAGCGTGCAGGTATCAGCACCGGATACATGTGTGATATTGAACGATCCAGGCGCTGGCCCAGTGCTGATAATCTGGCGAAACTGGCCGATGTATTGAGAATGGACCCATTCCAGCTTTTTCTTCCCACAGAAGATTCGCCCTACTTCGACCGCCACCGGACACTGACATCTTTTTCCAGACAGGTAAAAGAGGCAATGGAAGAAAAGATGAGTGAAGTTTTCGATAATCTGATGCAGCCATACGGCCCTCTTCGCAAAGAGAAAAAACACGAAGGTGAAAAAACTTCCGATAAGTAGGACTATTAGGCTCATGTAATATAATACATAAGAACTAATACTTTCTTGAATTATAAACTCTCCTCGCCTATCATTCAGTACACCGTATATAAAGAGGCTCAAATGTCCAGGGACGAACTCCAGGTAGGTGATCAGACCTATGAATACTACAGCATCAAACGATACGCCGACTCAAGTGGGCTGAAAATCTCCAACCTTCCTTTTTCACTTAAGATTCTACTTGAAAATCTCCTTAGAAATCTCGATTCTGATGCCGTTTCCGCTGATGATGCAAAAGCTCTGGCTTCCTGGAAACCTGGAAAAATCCCCCAGAGGGACATTGCCTATCATCCGGCCAGGGTTATTATGCAGGATTTTACCGGAGTACCGGCTGTCGTCGATCTTGCCGCAATGCGGGATGCCCTGTCCGAAGCCGGCGGGGATGGGTCGAAGATCAACCCCCAGGTTCCTGTCGACCTTGTTATCGATCATTCGGTGATGGTGGATCATTTCGGCTCTTCCGAAGCTTTTGAACAGAATGTGGCTATAGAATTCAAACGCAACCGGGAGAGGTACAGATTCCTCAAATGGGGTCAGGGTGCATTCGACAACTTTCGGGTTGTTCCTCCCGGCACCGGTATTATCCATCAGGTGAATCTTGAATATCTGGCCAGAGTTGTCTGGATGAAGGATGAAGACGGCTCGAAGATTGTTTATCCTGATACGCTTGTAGGAACAGACAGCCATACAACGATGATTAACGGCCTCGGTGTTCTGGGATGGGGTGTCGGCGGTATTGAAGCTGAAGCGGCGATGCTGGGGCAGCCGGTTACAATGCTGATCCCCGAGGTAATCGGTTTCCGTCTTGACGGCAGGCTGCCGGCAGGCTGTACCGCCACCGATCTTGTTCTCACCGTTGTAAAGATGCTCAGAGCCAGGGGTGTTGTAGGCAAGTTTGTTGAGTTTTTCGGAAGCGGCCTTAACAATCTATCTCTGGCCGACCGGGCAACCGTCAGCAACATGGCTCCGGAGTACGGTGCTACCTGCGGTATTTTTCCAATTGATGCAGAGCTTTTATCCTATCTGCGCCTTACCGGCCGTGAATCTGACCAAATTGACCTTGTGGAAGCCTATGCCAGGGCTCAAGGCTTGTGGCGAAACGACGAAAATCCGCCGGAATTCAGTGACACCCTTATTCTGGATATGAAGGATGTGGTTCCGGCAATGGCCGGACCCAGGCGGCCTCAGGATCTGTTACCCTTAAGCAGCATTGCCGAAGATTTCCAGGCATCCCTTAAAAGCGTATACGGTATAGCGGAAAAGAATATGAAAGCCTCGGCAGCCCTGGATGGAATCAGTCATAACCTGACCCACGGGGATGTGGCCATCGCTTCGATTACCAGCTGTACCAACACATCAAACCCCGCTGTTCTGGTGGCTGCGGGTCTTGTTGCAAGAAAAGCCGGGGAAAAGGGTATTACATCAAAACCATGGGTAAAAACATCCTTTGCACCGGGAAGTCAGGTGGTTACGGCGTATTTGGATAAAGCCGGACTTTCTGCCGACCTCGATGCCCAGGGTTTTCAGCTCATCGGTTACGGCTGCGCCACCTGTATCGGGAATTCGGGTCCTCTTCCTCCGGCTGTGAAGAAAGCTATTGATGAGGCCGATCTTGTTACCGCCAATGTTCTCTCAGGGAACAGAAATTTCGAAGGACGGGTAAGTCCCGATTCAAAAGCCAGTTATCTGGCATCACCCCCTCTTGTTGTTGCCTACGCACTGGCCGGAACGGTACTGATTGATTTTGAAAAAGATCCGATTGGAACAGATAAGTCCGGGGGTTCTGTTTACTTGAG
>JAUUYD010000127.1 GCA_030590585.1 Spirochaeta sp. | reverse complement strand
ATGAAGAATAAGGGGGAAGGATAAAAAAGTTTTTTCACTGTATTCAAGTCTTCTCTTAAGATCGGTAAGCGGATCTCTCTTCGTTTCATAATAGCTGTATATATCCAGGTTGAAGAGTACGACAGCAACTACTGCTTCGGTCTCATTTGAAGGATAAATCTTTATATTGTCAAAGCGTGTGTATCCTTTGTTAAAACCATTATAAGCCTTATTGTCCAACACATCCTGAACAGAGTTCCTTACAATTTTACCATTACTGTTTTTCACTAAATCCGAATAACTATCGATGACGATATCAAACCCCAGATCAGATCTTGATAACGCTGACTCTGCTGTCCAGTTAATAATAGAGTTCTCCGGTACATCTCTATAAAATCTTTCTGCCGTTCCGTTCCCATAAAATAAAGCCGGGAATACGGAGAACACGAATAACATCAGCAATAACTTTTTCATCTAAAACTCCTTAGTGAATTAATTTATTCAAGCCCTCCCGGGCTTTTTTTACTTCATCCAGTTCACTCACTTCTTCCAGGATTTCTATAGCAGCCGTATAATGAGATTTTGCCTTTGATTCATTATTTAATCGGCATTGAATATCACCCATAACCCGGAAAGCCATTCCCATTTCAACTGAAATCTTAAACTGTTCTACTAAATCCATGGCTTCCAATACACACTGCTCCGCCAACTCCAAATCACCCAGGCCAAGGTACGCCTCGCCTATTCCTATAAAGGCACAACTTGTGTATTTATGATCGAATTTGAATACGGAGATATTTTTCACCTTTTCAAACATGATTATGGCATCGTTGAATTTTTTTTCACTGAGAGAAAGTTCTCCCATATTGCTCCATGCGTACCTGAGATAATGCTTGTTACCGTATTTCTCTAATATTGGAATGGCTTTCTGATATTGAACCCTGGCATCTTGAAATCTTTCTTCCAGATAGAATACCGCTCCGAGATTATTGTATATCTCAGCTGTTTTTCGTTCATTCCCGCAATCCAGATAGGAATCCAGAGCAATTTGATACTCTGCTTGGGCTTCGTGAACTTTTTCTTCCCGTATGTAGATATTGCCTAATAATTGATGAGTCAGGGCAATCAGATTCATATCATGAATACGCTCAGAAATAAGTACCGATTCTTTCCAATATTTCATTGCTTTGGGAAAATCACCATATGAAAAATGCGTCTGTCCAAGGCGCATCAAACAAGTTGCCTCACCGGTTTCATCGGCAATAGTTTTAAATATTTCCAGAGCTTTCTTCAAAGAATCTTCAGCCTCACTGTAAGTACCGAGAGACAAGGACAGCCACCCCATCTGCATAGTCAGCCAGGCGGCATCCTGCCCTTCACTCTCCGGGCAGAAATCCAATGCTTTTAAAATCCACTCACGGCAAATAGAAAATTCATTCCACATAATCCAGAAAGGCACGAGAGACCGTGTCATAGAAATGACAGCCGCACCATCTCCTGTATCAGCAAAATGAACCATGGTAAAATTAATATTCTCCTGATTGGCAGAAATTTTATCAATCCAGCCCTTTTGTTCAGAACCATCCAGAGCTTTCCCGGCTTTTAAGACAAGGCTGAGAAAATAGTCTGTAAAACGGTGAAGTGCACTTTCTTCCTCTTCTGATTCTTTAAGGCGTTCATGTCCATATTCACCGATTGTCTCCAGAATCCCGAAAAAAGGTTCATCATTTAAAGGGGGTTTACGGTAAACCAGACTTTTATCCACCAAGGATTCAATACCGCCCAGAACTTCCAGTTCATCCTCAAATACAGGCTGAAGAACAGCGCTTGCCGCCAGCAGGGAAATACCACCATGAAATACCGACAGATAACGGTATATGATCCTCTCATCTTCTGTCAGCAGATCGTAACTCCAATCGATACAGGCCCGAAGAGTTTTATGACGTTCAGGCATATCATTTGGTCCACCGGTAAGAAGTTTAAGCCGGGTATCCAGGCGTTTGAGTATAGCCTTGGGATTAATCAGTCTTATCCTGGCAGCCGCCAGCTCAATGGCCAGAGGGATTCCATCGAGCCGGGAACAGATTTCAGCAACTACCGGGGCATTTTCGTTGTTTACTGTAAAATCCGGTTTACTGGCGCAAGCTCTGTCGATAAAGAGCCTGGTTGCTTCAAACTGGCTGAGTATACTACTCATGCCGATACCGGGGAGGCTTAAGGGAGGTACATGGAAAACATGCTCGCCTCTTATCTTCAGAGCTTCCCGGCTGGTTATCAGGAAGCGAACAGCGGGACTGCATTTGAGCCAGGCAACAACTACTTTATAGGCACTAATCACCTGTTCAAAATTATCCAGAACGATCAGCATATCTTTATCGCTTAATATCTCTGCAACAGACTCTACCGGATCGGCTTCGGATTTCTGAGAAATACCGAGAACTCTGGCCGTTTCCTGAGCAACATCCCGAGCTTGTGTTATGGAAGTAAGATCGACAAACCAGGTACCATCCCGGGTTTTATCCACCATATCAGCGGCCACCTGCAGGGCCAGCCTGGTTTTCCCCATTCCACCGGGCCCCACAAGGGAAACAAGTCTGCAATTCTCTTTATCAAACAGCTTGCGAACTGTTTTCAATTCCTTTTCCCGGCCTATCAACGGTGTAGTTTGTGCCGGGAGGTTGTTCGGCAGAACATCCATTGATTTAAGCGGCGGAAACTCTGTGGGCAGTTCCGGATGGTTCACCTGGAAAATCTCTTCGGGGCGGGCCAGATCCTTCAGGCGATGAGAGCCCTTATCATCAATCCACACACCCTCGGGAAGGGAATCTCTTACAAGTTCGGCTGTGGCCCGGCTCATCACAACCTGACCGCCATGAGCCAGGGATTCGATACGGGCCACCCGGTTCACCGGGGGTCCGAAATAATCATTATCCCTTTCACGAGCGGCACCGGTATGAAGGGACATACGAACCCGGATGGGCCGGGTAGTTTTCCAATCTTCTTCTCTGATTATCAGCTGAACTGTTAATGCAGCCTTTACCGCATCTATGGCATGGGTAAAAGCACAGCAGAACGCATCTCCCACCGTTTTAAAAACATGCCCGTTATTCTGATGAATTGTTTTTTTCAGAATCTCATCATGCCGTTTAAGAGCAATTTCCATTGCCGAAGGATTATCCTGCCAAAGGCGGGTAGACCCCTGGATATCGGTGAAGAGAAAAGTTACCGTTCCGCTTGGTGCGGTAGTCATGATTCTTTAACAATGAACTGGTTTACACAAATTGCAAGTATAAAAACTTAATTCCCGTTAAAAACAGCAATTAAGCCCATCGGAAACCGTGTTCATCCCAGTCCAATTTCAGCTCTCAACTTTCTACCTTTCCACAACCCTCTCCCTCACTATCCGGAATATTCCGCTTCCAATTTCAGCCAGATTGACAACCAGTACTATGGTAAAAACCACCTTGAATCCAACCCAGCCGCTTACATCCGTATAAAGATGGCTGTCAGCGAGCATTATTCCCATCAACAGGGCTCCTGCGGCTGATAAAGCCATCTCACCCAGCATCAGTCCCTTTCCTTTCTCACCTTTTTGAAGAACCAACAGCCCTGAGATAATTCCGCCAGCCCAGAGTATCGTCAGAAATCCGATATAACGACGGAACATTTCAATCACGATTCGATGCCCCAGCGGCAGGCCGCTTCGGGAGAAAAGATTTTCAGCCAGAGTAACAATTGACGGATAAAGATTCATTAATGCAATAAAAATGAAAAGAAATACAATTGAAAAAATTAATTCAGCTTTGGATTCCAGTTTTTTGTCCACTTGTATATCCTTGAGATCATCCACAGTCCAGCCCTCATCAATATCTATTGTATTCCTGACAAATCGACTTAAAACAATAAATACAAGTGTTAAGCCGCCTACCCCGCTCAGCCAGGCGCCGAAAGCATTGGCAAATATCATGAGAATCCCCTTTGCCAACGTTCTACCCTCAGGCATGCCTTGCAGAGCTTCGACGATAAACACCGTCGTGAAGGCCAGAAGCATCGCTCCAGCCATGATTGCCATAATCATAAAATACAACTCTGCCAGACCCGGTAATATGACCTGTCGATCAGACTTGTAACGTGCTGCTGCCTGCCCGGGTGATCCGAACTTTGTAATAATTTCTTTCACCTCGGCATCACTGGGATCAGCCCCGTATTCAGCATCAATCTGATCCATCAGAAGTGAGCGAAGTTCTTCGGTGATATCCTTCCTGGATTTCCATGGTAACTTGGATCCTACAGCTCTCAGATACTGCTCCACGATTTTCATACTCAATCCTCCTCTACCTTTTTTCCGCCAATTAATCCGGTAATCACAGCATTAATTCTCTGCCATTCATTCCCGAGCAATACAGCTGTTTCCCGGCCCTCTTCTGTCACCGAATAATACTTTCGGGGCCTTGATTCTCCCGTATCCCAGGAACTTTCCAGCAGCCCCTGACTCTCCAGCCGCCGAAGCAGGGGGTATAAAGTATTTTGCTCCACATCTATCCCGGTTTCCTGCATATCGTTAACCAGAGAGTATCCATAAGCGGGTTTTTCAGACATCAGAAGGACTGATAAGGTGATTGTTCCCCTTTTCAACTCCTGAATGAGATTGATAGATATTTTTTCGTCGGTCATTATTTGACCTCCTGACTATACAATACTGTATGTTACACAGTATTGTCAATATCATATTATTATTATTTTGATTCCCAAACGAATGCCGGGATCGTTCCTCGCTGCGCTGCGGTACGACCCTAAATATGAGAGCAGTGAACTTGTTCATTGCCGAAGGAGTGCAGGGAAAGCATGGTTTCATACCCCGCGGCTCTGCCGCGGACTGGAGTCGCTTGAGCGGCTCCGGGTACAGGGCTCTGCCCTGGGGTATGATTCCATTCATTCCGACACAATTAAGGAAATTTTCAGCGTTCTTGCCACAAAAGTTCCTTTTCACGTTTAATATGATAATTACCCCAAGGCCCCGGGAGATTAATATGGATGTTAAAAAACCCCGATTCAGACTCGGTTTGCAGATTTTTCTCATTATAATAACTGTTGCAGCTGTTTTCCTTATTGGACGAATATCAGCTCAATCCTTCCGTTCAGGCCCGATTACCGATATCGTCCGTAAATCCGCCGGTCGGCTGGCCGATTCTGCAGGCCTGAGCGACCGGGCCCTGGTGCTGTCCGAGAATCCCGGAATCATTCCGGCACTCGCTGAAGGGGCTAAATTCGGCGGAGAGAAACTATCCACCTTGGTTGCCCAGAATCTTTTCTCTGCAAATCCCGACATTACTGATGAGATTCGAAAAAAAACAAGTGTGTATAAGATAAGCCCGGGTACATGGTTCATCCGTCTGCCCCTGGTGAATGCAGCTCTGTTTGAAACCTCAGAAGGACTCATCCTTGTAGATACCGGTATGGCCGCTGCCGGGCCTGTTATCAGGGAAATCATAGAAGAAGTAAGCGAAAAACAGTTAAAGGTTATTGTTTACACCCACTATCATGTGGATCATGCCTACGGAACCTGGGCTCTTACTGAAGGATGGGATGAACCGGTTAGAATTATCTCTCATGAGTTTACAGCTCGGAACTTTGATCGCTACAAGAGGTTTACGGGGACTCTCGCCCGTCTGATGAGCCAGAATGAAGATCAGATAATCGAAGCTGTAAATTCACTGGTATACCCCACAGAGACATTTTCCGACACCATGATAATTACCCTCGGCGGTGAAAAATTTGAACTGTATCATGCCCCGGGGGAAACTGAAGATCAGCTGTATTTCTGGGCTCCTGAGCGGAAAATATTGGAGTCGGCGGACTACCATCAGGGCTTTCTCCCCAATGCCGGAAACGGGAAAAGAGTGCAGCGTTACGTGGAAGAATGGGCTGCCGCCCTGAGAGATATGGCTGCTCTAAAACCTGAAATCATACTCCCGGGGCATGGTTCAGCCATGACCGATCCTGATTCCAACATTGAGGAACTCACTGTTCTGTCCGATGCATTAAACACTATCGTAGAACAGGTAATCGAGGGCCTGAACAGCGGTTTAAGACCGGATGAGGCAATCGAGACCATTGAACTTCCTGAAGAACTTTTAAACTATCATACACTGCGAACCGTCTATGCTACTCCCCGGGACATTGCCCGTATGGTAGCCAAAAGATACAGCGGTTGGTGGGACGGTCTGCCCTCTTCCTACAATCCGCCGCCAATGACGGATCTGGCAATGGAAATCACGGAACTGGCCGGAGGGCTGGAAGTGCTGATTGATAAGGCATATGAAACAGCCTTAACTGATATCGCTGTCGCCTGCCGTCTGGCGGATTATGCCTGGCTTGCGTACCCCGACGAACCGTCAGTTCAGCAGCTTGTACTGGATATCTATGGTGAACGAATCACCATTCAGGCCCGAAGTACCCAGGAAATGCTGGCATATCTGGACCATATGACAGCTGTACGCGCCGCTATGCGCCGCCATTAAGAACCGGCATTGTTCATATGTTGCGATATATTTCTATTCGGAGGTATCTCATGATATCGAAGATAACACTCAGCGGAAAACAGCTGGCAACTATCCGTCTCCGTCCGGAAATCTACAAGAAAGCAGGAGCCAAGCTGGACGGAAAATCCATTGTCGGAGGACTCACTCAACTCAAGGGAGTCAAGGACGGCCTGGAATCATGGATCAGGGAATCCGGTAAAGTCGCCCTGGAAATGGATCTTCAGCCCATCATCGACGACATAAATAAGGTGCTTGCAGCCGATTAATCGAAAATTGAAGCCTCAAATGTATTAGACTTGAGTCAATATGAAACGTGACAGCCATTTCGCGAAAACAAAAATCATCGGAACCCTCGGACCGGCATCGAGTAATCCGGAAATCCTGACCAAAATGATAACCGCGGGTCTGGATGTGGTAAGACTCAACTGTT
>JAUUYD010000320.1 GCA_030590585.1 Spirochaeta sp. | reverse complement strand
GGAACCACCTGCCTGTAAATCCGGCTCATCGGTTCATTGAAGGTATAGCTGGCCAGAAAGAGATTCATCCCCACCGGGGGTGTGAGATACCCAAGCTGAAGATTTGCTAGAAAAATGATTCCAAGCTGCACCGGATGTACTCCATACAGAACACCCAGCGGAATGATGAGCGGTGCCACAACCAGTATGGCAGAGTAGATATCCATCAGCGTGCCGGTAATCAGCAAAGCCAGATTGAGCAGAATCAAAAATACAAAACGGGATGAAATATGATCCCGGAAAAATGCTGTCAGCATAGTGGGAACCTGGGCATCAACGATGTAGTAACTCAAACCTTTAGCCATGGCCAGAATCACCAGAACACCGCCGATTACGGGAATACCCCGGCGAAGTACCCGTGTGAGAAGATCCATCGACAGCTCTTTTTTAACAATAGTAAGAAGCAGAGTGTAAACGACAGCCAGTGCCGCAGTTTCCACAACGGTTGTTAAGCCTGTAAAGTAGGAAACCATCAGAATAACCGGCAGCATCAGATCGCCGAAGGCCCCCTTGAGGGCTGTAATAAACTCACTGAATACAAAGGGAATCTTTTCACTTTTATTCTTGAATGCCCGGACAATTCCCATTGTGGAAAGAGCCACCACCAGAAGGATTCCCGGCAGCAGACCTCCGAGAAACATGTCCTTGATGCTGATCTGTGCGATAACACCGTACATAATGATGGGTAATGCCGGGGGGAAAAGCAGTCCGACACTTCCCGAGGAAGTGATAAGCCCCCGGGAGAAATCCTTACCGTACTGTTTACTGTCCACAAGCACAGATGCCAGCAGTCCGCCCAGGGCCAGAATTGTTACCCCCGATGCCCCGGTAAAGGTAGTAAAGTAGGCACATGCGACAACGGCAACAACCGCGAGACCGCCGGGGAGCCAACCCAGGGCAGCCTGAAAAAATCGAACCAGCCTCTTCCCCGCGGTACTTTCAGAGAGAAGATACCCGGTAAAGGTAAAAAGGGGTATGGCGGGAATCATACTCCCGGTGAGCAGGTTGTAAGCCTCATTCGGCAGTACGGCAAGCTGTCCCCAGTTTCCCGAGAACAGAAAAAGAGCCGTACCCCCCAGCATAATATAAATCGGAAGTCCCCGTGCTCCCAGAAATATCAGCATAGCTATAAGCGGCCAGCGGAGCCAGCGGAAGATATTCCAGAAATAATCCTGAGTGTCATATAAAACGAAAGGAAAATTCGGAAGTACTACTTCAAGAAGATTAACTATACTCACCCAGGAGAAAACAATCCCCAGAAAGAAGCCCAACCACAGCCAGTGAGATGCTTTCTCTCCGGGACGCCAGAGAGCCCGAAGGGACATCGAAAGATATCCTATGGGCAGAATAATGAGTATAAGTCTTATGGACAGACCGCCCACCGTTTCACCCGGAGCAAACCCTCGAACAAGAAAGGATGCCGAAGCGATGGCGAAGGCCATGTTTACCGCTGTAACGGTAATATTTTTTACAATATCTATGTTTTTCCAGAAGCGCCCTTCAGGCTCCGCGGATGAGCTTAGTGATAGATGCGCTCCCTCACGGGATGCGGCCATACCCCCAACCCATGCCACCCAAACCACCACATGGGTGAGAAAACCCGAGGACCAGACCAGTCCGGATCCGCTGATTTTTCTCATGATAATTTCTACAACTGGAATCACCGCGAGGGCCAGCAGAAACGCACCGCCTATCAGGTCTTCAACCAGTGCCACCCGATCCTCTTTTTGTATATTCACTGCATCAGTCATAAAATATTTTAATTAATCTCTCTTTCTGAAATTTTTCAGCTCGTTTTGCAAACCACTGTAGATCTCTTGAGGGATGGCACGGTCCGCACCAACCATCATGGAGTGTCCGCCTTTCATCATCAGATCAAAGGCTTCAATTCCTTTCTCATCAAGACTGATCAGCTCCAGACCATGCTCTCTCATCACACGGAGAGCCTCTTTGTTCAGCTGGAGAGATTCCGCATAGAATTCCACACCCACTCTCGTCATGGAAGCCTTCAGTTCATCACGATATTCCTCAGGAATACGCAGCCACGATCTCTCGGAAATCACCAGACCGCCGATTACCGGGGCCAGAGGGTATTCCGTCATGTACGGCGCCAATGCAAACCATTGAAAAGCCCCGGCGGCTATCGGCGGAGCCATAAAGATATTCGTCATTCCACTTTGAAGAGCCACCATTGTTTCGTTTATACTAACAGGAACAACTTGAAATCCCATACTTTTATATGCCGCAATTACATCACTTTCTGAATCGTTAAGGATAAGAGAACCTTTACGAAGGTCGTCGGGGGTGTAAATCGGCTCTTTGCCGAAAATATAGGCCCAGCCGGATTTCGACCAGGCGAGGATTTCAAATCCTTCTTCCCGGAACCTGGAATCAAATCGATTGACGTAATTGTTCAGTATATAACCAAGTTCCCCGTCGTTTCGAAGCATACCCGGCAGTGTCAGCACAAAGGTTTCAGGTACCATCATTTTGAGTCCGAAAGCAGTAAAAACGCCGGCATCAATCTGACCGATACGCATCTTCCTCACCATGTCGGCCTCATCTCCGGCGATACCCCCGGGATAAATTCTGACACGGACACGGCCGTCTGATATCTCACTCCATTCATCGGCCATTCGCCTGAGAGAATTATCCCACTCAGTCCCTTCAGGCAGAGGGCTGGCCAGCTTGATTGTCAGGGAGGCAAGCCACTGAGGCAGAAAGAAAATAAGCAAGAGTAGTACAATAAGCCTTAGCCGGCCCTTTTTCATGAAAAACCTCAGTTTGATAGCCTAAAAATAAACGTCAGAGCAGTTTACCTCAAGCCCTCCAATACGTAATTCAATCTTTGATACAGCTCATCATCAATCCACTTCCCATCACCAACTAAAAGTTTGTGCCCGCTGGTCATTACTTCATACCAAAGCTCCAGCTCCCTCTGATTAAGAGTTTCCACCTGAAGACCATGACGTTTCATTACATTCATGGCTTCAGCATTGAGCCTATCCGACTCTACATAGAAATCCTTCGCGACTGTCTCAATTGCTTCTTTCAGATCCGCATGGTAGCGCTCAGGAATCCGGTTCCAGGTTCGTTCGCTGACAACAAAGCCTCCCAATACCGGGCCCAGAGGAAAATCAATCATATAAGGAGCAAGGGCAAACCACTGGTAAGCCGCTGACGCCATTGGAGGGGCATAGTAAGAACTCACCATACCGCTCTGCAGCGACACCATCAACTCGTTCAGGGGAGTGGGTACAACGTTAAAACCAAGGGCCTTAAAGTTCACAGCCGCCTCTTCATCCGCACTGCTCACCGCTAATTTCTCTCTCATAAATACGATCGGAGTACTGGCAGGTTTCTTTGAAAAAAAGTAAGCCCAGCCGCTTTTCGACCAGGCAAGGATTCTGAAGCCTTCATTAATGAAATCATCATCAAACCCCGGAACGAATTCCTCAATAACATAATCAAGCTCAGCCTCGGATTTCAGGAGGCCGGGAAGGCTCAAAACAAAGGTTTCCGGAACGATGGATTTGAGGCCGAAGGAGGTGAGAACAGCCGCGTCCAGCTGGCCGATCCGCATCTTGCGTATCATATCCGCCTGGTCCCCGGCGACACCCCCGGGATAGATTCTCATTCTCACCTGACCGTTTGTAATCTCCGACCATTCAGCGGCCATGCGCTTGAGTGAAGAATCCCAGGACGACCCCTCAGGAAAAGGGCTGCCCAGTTTCACAGTAAGAGCCGAAAGGGATGTAATTGCCGTAAAAGCGATAACCAGGATGAGTAGAAATGTTTTTCTTATCATTTATCAGTCCTTTATTCTAAAAATCAACCAGGAAGAAAAATTCGAGGTTTTCCAGCAGCCACAGGGCTTTTTTCTGATATATCAGAATCATCAACCGGGACTCCGGATTGGCTTCAGGATCGATGGACAGGGCTTTATCAAGATAATCCCGAAAACCCGGAACATCCTGTTCCCTGATAGAAACCGCAGTTGCCATAGTGAGATGAGGAGAAGGATCATTGCCGTCTGAGAGTGAAAGAGCCCGGTAATAATGATAGAAGGCCCGGTT
>JAUUYD010000152.1 GCA_030590585.1 Spirochaeta sp. | reverse complement strand
TTGATTCCTCCCGGTTTTCGGCTCTGGAAGCCGGCCTTCGCTGTCTTCAGGGAAAGGGCATTGTCAATTCTCTGAGTCTGAAAGAAGGAGAGAAAGCTTTCCTGGATCAGGCCCGGCTTATACGCCGTTATGGCGCGGCTGCTGTTGTTATGGCTTTTGATGAAGAAGGGCAGGCCGACAGCCGGGATAGAAAAATAGAAATCGGCAGACGGGCTGTGAATCTGCTGATTAATGAGGCTGGTTTTTCTGCTGAAGATATCATTCTCGATTTGAATGTCTTTGCTGTTGCTACGGGGATTCCAGAGCATTCAAGATACGCTTTGGATTTTATCGAGGCTCTCACTGTTCTCAGGAAAGAACTGCCCGGTGTTAAATTTTCCGGCGGTATCAGCAATGTCTCATTTTCTTTCCGGGGTAATAACGCCGTTCGGGAAGCTATGCATGCTGTATTTCTCTATCATGCTGTTAAAGCAGGGCTTACCATGGGTATCGTGAATGCCGGTCAATTGGAAGTCTATGACGAGGTGAAAGAGGAGCTTCGGGAAAGGATTGAAGATGTCATACTTGCCAGGAGGCCGGATGCTGATGACCGTCTGCTGGATATCGCGGAAATCTATGCGGGGCGTGGAAAAACCGTCGTTGAAGATTTAAGCTGGCGTGAAAACCCAGTGGAAGAACGTCTGACCCATGCTCTGGTGAAGGGTATTGCCGGATGGGTAGAAGAAGACGTCGAAGAGGCCCGTAAAGACACTGACGATGCTCTTGGTATCATAGAAGGCCCGCTTATGGCAGGTTTGAACCGGGTAGGGGAGCTCTTCGGTGCCGGTAAAATGTTTCTTCCTCAGGTAGTAAAGAGTGCCCGGGTGATGAAACGGGCCGTGGGAGTGCTTCAGCCCTATCTGGAAGATTCAATGGTTTCAGGATTATCCTCCCGGGGGCGCATTCTCATGGCCACAGTGAAGGGTGATGTTCACGATATCGGCAAAAATATTACAGCCGTGGTACTCCAATGTAACGGTTATGAAGTCGAAGATATGGGTGTAATGGTGCCCCTTGAGGATATTCTGAACCGCGCCGAAGAGTGGAATGCTCAGCTCGTCGGTCTTTCAGGTCTGATAACACCGAGTCTGGACGAAATGGTTCGTGTTGCCGCTGAAATGGAAAATCGCGGATGGACGATACCGCTACTCATCGGCGGAGCGACAACAAGTCCTGCTCATACAGCATTAAAATTTGCACCCTCATATTCTGCGCCTATATTCCATGTCAAAGATGCCTCCCTGGCACCCGCAGCTGCGGCAGCCCTGTTAAACCCCGATGGACGTGAAAATGTCATCCTGAAAAACCGGGAAGAACAGAAACGGCTCAGGGATGATAAAAAAAGCCGTGTTGAGGGGAAAATCCATATAAACCTATCCCGGGCCCGTTCTACTCCCTGGCTGCCGCATGGCGGCTGGAAGGCTGAACATCAGCTCCCCGAGCCTCGATTCACCGGGGTAAAAACCTTTTCCGATATTCCACTGGAGGAAATTGTTCCGTTGATTGACTGGAGCTTCTTTCTTTACGCCTGGGAGTTCAAGGGTAAATATCCGGAAATTCTTGATGACCCTGTCCGGGGAGAAGAGGCTCAGAACCTGCTTCGGGATGCCCATTCCTGGTTGGACCGTATTGTTGCCGGAAAGCTGTTGAAAGCCGCTGCAGTCGTCGGAATCTTTCCGGCCCATTCAGCCGGTGATGATATACTTTTGTATCATGATGAGGGGCGAAGCGAACCCTTCAGGGTTCTACCGCAGATGAGGCAGACCGGTCTCAAGGAAAAAACACCATACTACCTCTCCCAGGCGGACTGGATTGCTCCTGTCGGCAGCGGTGTCAGAGATTGGGTTGCTTTATTTGCCGTAACCGGAGGACTTGGAGAAAAGAAGATAATAAAAGCCAGAGAGAAGGCCCGGGATGACTACGGTGCACTTATCATTAAAGCCCTGGCCGATAGAATCGGTGAAGCTGCCGCCGAATGGCTGCATCGTCAGGTACGGGTACAGCTTTGGGGCAGCAGTTCCGATGAACAGCTCAGCTCTGAGCAGCTGCTTGCCGGTGAATACACCGGTGTAAGACCGGCCCCCGGCTATCCCCCCTGCCCGGATCACACCATGAAACGCGACTTTTTCGATATTCTTGGAGTCGAAGAGGCTATCGGGGTCAGTCTGACCGAAAGTTCCATGATGGATCCCTCATCGTCTGTATGTGCATACATGTTCGCCCGTCCCGGGGCCAGTTACTTCAGTGTCGGTCGAATAACAGAAGAGCAATTAATTGATTACGCAGGAAGGCGGAGAATGGAGAAAATTGAAGCGGAACAATGGCTGGGGGCTTTTTTATCCTATGAGCCGGAAACAATCGGTTGATTTTATGGATTCCAGGCCGCAATAATGTATTTATGAGTTAATGAGTCAGAGATGCCTCATGTTTTATTTTAATCAGGAGTTGAATAATGAAGCGAAAAGAAGGAAACCTTTATATTGTAACGGCTTTGCTGATACTGGCACTTATTGCTCTCTCAGCCTGTGCCTCTGCGGCTAAATTACTGGAAAATGCCGAAGACTCATGGACTGCTGGAGCCTATTCCGAATCCATCAGCAAGGCCTTGAGTTCTTATGAAAAAGCAGTTGATAAAAACAAGGATCAATCGGAAATTGATGGCGCAAAGAATTTTCTGATTAAAAAATTCCCTTTGGCCAATGAAAACCTGGTTAAAGAAGCCGAAAAACAGCTGGAAGGCAGGGACTCTGACAAGGCGATGGCCTGGAAAACATTTCAGGAGCTCGTGGCTATGAATACCAGAGTCGGCAATTCCATTGCCTCCTCTTTTCTGGACACCGTGGATTATTCAGAACAGCTGCAGAAAGCCAAGGAAGTTGCCGCCCAGATCAAGTACGTAAAGGTTCTGGAACTTATTGGAGAGGATAAACGTTCTTCTTATATCGATGCAGCCGGGGTGATTGGGGAAATTAATTCGATTGTCCCTGATTACAGGGACGTCAGATCGCTGCTTGAGATATGTTATGAATCAGGAACCCTCGTTGTAGCATTTTCCAAGCGCAGCATTTATTTTGATGTGGACAGCCAGGACTTCAGTAACAAGCTTGAGTTCAGTGACAAACTCGATGCAGTTCTTCGGGATTATATTATAAAAAATGATTATCCTGATTTCCTTGATTTCATAACAGCTGCCAATGTGAAAGATGCTGAAGAGCTTGGTGCTGTATTGTTTATCGAGTATCAGGGAGATGTATGGATTTCTTCTGAAATCTCGAATACATACCTTAATAATGGATCGATAGTGTGGAAAAGATCCTACGGCGGAACACCTGCCGTACTGGCCACCCGAATCAGAGATACCCGGAATGAATTCTCTTCAGTTACATTGAATCTTGAGCAATCCATATCCGTAGAGTTCTTTCCTGTTAAATACAACACCGATACTCTCACCCAGGACATGTACAGCCAGCAGTTCAACAACAGCGCATGGATGGCCTCCCAGCTTAATGAGGCTGAATACGTCATGGGCGATAATAAAGGTTCTGCAAGCATGATTATCTGGGCTGAGATGCAATATGGGGGAGTTGTGGACTTCCTCGACAGTGCCGTGGTAAATGGAAGCGAGGGAACCCAGGATCTTCCCATTGATTCAGCGGTATACAATGATACTGAAGATTTCATTAATGATACACTTCCCGGATTTGTTGAATTTTCAGATATGAATATCGAGGATAGAATTGTCAATGAGATTTTCGGGGGATTTCTTCAGAGCTCAGGAGTGCGGGAACTCCTCAGTAAACTGGAGGACTGAGCAGCTTATTATCTTCCCAACGGTAGAAAAATCAGTTAAATTGCCTTCCAATGGAAAGTTTCATACTCGGTACCAGCGGCATGATGCCCCTGCCCAACAGATATCTCACATCCATGCTGCTGCGGCGGGAAGGGGAGTTATTTCTCTTTGACTGCGGTGAGGCAACGCAGATCAGCCTCAGGCAGTTGAATCTGAAATGGAAGAAAATTTCGGTGATACTCATCAGTCATACTCATGCTGATCATATTACAGGACTTCCCGGTATCCTGATGCTCACCGCCCAGGTTGAGAGGGATGAGCCCCTGATTATCATCGGCCCCCCAAAGTTGAGGGAGTATGTGGAAACAAGCCGCAAGGTATTGGACATGTACATAAATTATCCTATTGAAGTCAGGGAAATCGCCAATCCCGGGACGCCTCAGGAAGTTCATCGAGGGGATGGTTACAGTGTTCGCTCCTTTCCCCTGCGCCATTCCAAGGTTTGCGTGGGATACAGTCTTGTAGAGGATACCCGGCCGGGTATTTTTTATCCTGAAAAGGCCGTGGAAGCCGGGGTGCCCCGCGGACCGCTATGGGGCCGGCTGCAGAAAGGTGAAACCATCACCCTCGATGATGGTAGGCATATTCTGCCCGAAGAGGTGATGGGAGAAACCCGGCAGGGGCGTAAAGTCTCATATGTCACCGACACGACATGGCGGGATTCCATCCCCGGCGAGATATCGGGATCCGATCTGCTGGTCTGTGAGGCCATGTTTGCAGAAGATCTGGCCGATTCAGCTCGTGAGAAGAAGCACCTCACGGCCCGTCAGGCGGGTCAATTGGCAGCAAAGGCCGGTGATATCAAACGCATGGGACTGCTCCATTTCAGCCCTCGTTACACCAACAGGGAGCTGAAAATCCTTCGTGATGAGTGCCGTGAGTATTTCCCGGGGGCCTTTCTCTGCCGGGATCACATGGTGATTCAGGTACCTCATCGTGAGGAGAGTGAAGACTGACCTCTCATCCCCGGCGCTTTATTCCATTATTTTATGCCGTCATATTTATATCCCAGATTACAGGTGGCTGCCGTAATACTTCCAGCAGCATTCCCGAAGTTTTAAGCTCCTCCCTGAGCGCCCTTGATGGACCTGTCCGTTTCACCTGGTATCTGTCCCCTGAGTTGGCGGATGCGGATAATCTAAAAGCCCTGGACGGTCTCCTGGCCGGGCTTGCAGATAACGCCGGTGATTTAAGCGCCGTTGTCCGCAGCCCGAAATCCGGAGAGAGGCAGCCTGCTTTTCTTCTACCCATACCGGCATCAGATAATAATGGGAATATGATTTTCCTCTGGTCGGCACTGGTACTCGACTGGCAGAATCAGCGCATCGTCATACCCGACATCTGGGAACCAGAATGGCTGGCTCTGGATCTGGCCCGTGCCCTGCAGGATCTGACATCCGGTTCTCCCCTTACTCTGGGATACCTTGACGGAGCCGTAAATAAATCATCAGCACTCAATCTGCTTCAGGGGCGTTGGAACCTTGAAGAATGGTACCCGGATCTGACAAATCCGAAGGGTTTCGGATTGCTGATGATACGGGACGGACCCGGGTTGGATGAAATCAGCTATAATCTTGAAATTATACTCGATAACTACATCAATGAAGGCGGCAGGGTTCTCATTGCCGGGAGCAGTGTATCCGGATCAGTCAATACTTCATCAGAGAGCAGCCGGCGTTCAATCAGCATGTGGGCCATGGCCCGGGGAGCCGGCAGCAGCACGGAAGCTTCGCTGATGTTCATTGACGACCCCGATTTTCTCGATGCTGCTGCCTATAAAGACGGGAGAAGATTCTTTCGGGATCTTGATACTGCGTTTCTTCTTGCCGCCGGCCGTACAGACCTTCTTTCAATGATGATCTCGGATGTCGGCAACTTACAGTATTCCAGCCGGAAACCGGCAGGCTCAAGACTGCTTAAAGCCGCGGCCAAACCCGAAGACTTTTCTTTTCCAGATTCAAAAAGTGTGGAAAAAATTACCTTTATGGAAGTTTCACGGGAGGAAGATTCTGACAATGTCAAAGATCTTTCCCTTGAGTTGTTCTCGCTGGAGAAAAATGGAGAAAAATGGTTTATCAGATCTGAAGATTGGCTGCTCCCGGCGAGATCTGATCGCATTGAGAGTTTTATACAGCGTCTTGAAGTCGGCTCTGATGAGATTTGGACGGTAGGTGAGAAGCCGGGGCAGTCGGATCTGCCTGAGATAGTCTTCCAGCCTGACAAAGGGCGGCCTTTTACTCTGGAACCCGCCGGTGCAAGGCAGGCCGGTGGAGGGGCCTACTTTATATTCAAGGACGGTCTCGGCCTCTGGCCCGGTATAAC